>JANQHP010000105.1 GCA_028282625.1 Rickettsiales bacterium
CATAGCTCCATGCGGCCTGGGCGGATTCCTGCATGACTTCACCCAGCTGCCCGGTCAGGGTGATGCGCCCTTTGCCGCCGGGGATCAGCACGGCTTCAATGGGGAGCAGGTCGCCACCGGTTTGGGTATAGGCGAGGCCTGTGGTGACCCCAATGCGATTGTCTTCCTCGGCGACGCTGTAATCAAAGCGTGGCACGCCGGCATATTGCTTCAGGTTGGAGGCGGTGAAACTCACCTTTTTCACCATTTTTTGGACAATTTTTGTCACCGCTTTGCGAGCAAGCTTGGCGAGTTCGCGTTCCAAGTTACGCACACCGGATTCGCGAGTATAACGGGCGATCAGCTCGTGCAGTGCGCCGTCAGAAATGGTCCACTCGCTCTTTTTCAGGCCGTTGTCACGGGTTTGCTTTTCAATTAAATGCCTGCGCGCAATGTGAATCTTTTCTTCTTCCGTGTAGCCGGAGATACGAATGATTTCCATCCGATCCAGCAGCGGACCAGGCATGTTCATGGTGTTGGCGGTGGTAATGAACATCACATCGGAGAGGTCGTAATCCACTTCCATGTAATGGTCGTTAAACGTACGGTTTTGCTCCGGATCCAACACTTCCAGCAGGGCAGCGGCAGGGTCGCCACGAAAATCCATGCCCATCTTGTCAATTTCATCGAGCAAAAAGAGCGGGTTGGATTTTTTGGCCTTTTTCATGGATTGCATGATTTTGCCCGGAAGCGCGCCGATATAGGTACGCCTGTGGCCACGAATTTCGGACTCATCCCGCACACCGCCCAAGGAAAGGCGCACAAACTTACGGCCTGTGGCACGCGCGATGGAGCGGGCAAGTGAGGTTTTCCCTACACCGGGAGGGCCAACAAAACAAAGGATGGGGCTTGGTGCGTTGACTTTGAGCGAGCGTGTGCGCTGCTGCACGGCTAAATATTCTAAGATGCGTTCCTTGACTTTTTCCAGGCCGTAATGGTCTTCTTCCAGCACCTCTTTGGCGCGGGCAATGTTATGGCTTAGCTTGGAAGGTTTTTTCCACGGCACGGCGAGCAGCCAGTCTAAATAATTGCGTACCACGGTGGCTTCGGCCGACATCGGGCTCATCATGCGGAGTTTTTTCAGCTCGGTCTGCGCTTTTTCCTTGGCCTCTTTGGAGAGGCGGGTTTTTTCGATCGATTCTTCGAGCTTGGAGAGCTCATCGGCGCCTTCTTCTCCTTCGTTTAATTCACGCTGAATCGCTTTCATTTGCTCATTCAGGTAATATTCCTTCTGACTTTTTTCCATCTGCTTGCGTACGCGCGAACGGATGCGCTTTTCGGTCGTGAGCAGGCCGGCTTCACGCTCCAGGATGCTGAGCACCTGTTCGATCCGCTCGGCGGGGCTGGTGGTTTCCAGCAATTCCTGCTTTTCCTGCAGCTTGATCGGCAGATGGGAGATGATCATATCCACCAAACGCTCCGGCTGCTCCAGCGTTTTGAGGTTGTTAACGGTTTCAGCCGGCACGCGCTTGTTTAAGGAGGCGTAGCGTTCAAACGATTCCATGAGGGAGCGGCCAAGCGCGGTGATTTCCTGACGCTCTTTGGCTGGCACCTGCCTGGTTTCATCCAGAATTTCGGCCTCGGCTTCGAGATATTGTGGATTGTCGACATAATACAGGATGGACGCACGGGCGTTTGCCTCGACCAACACTTTGACCGTGCCATCGGGCAGGCGCAGTATTTGCAGGATGGTGGCGATGACGCCGGTGCGGTAGAGCTGGTCGCTTTCCGGGTCTTCGATGGCCGCATCTTTTTGGCTGACCAGCAGCAGTTTTTTCTCATCGTTTTCGACGGCTTCCAGCGCCTGAATCGATTTTTTCCGGCCCACAAAGAGTGGTACAATCATACCGGGAAACACCACCACATCGCGCAGAGGCAAGACGGGCAGCAGGACGGTATGGTGTTCGTCTGGGGCTTCGGTGGGAGGTGGGAGAATATCACTCATGCTTATAATATAGGCAACTGGCCTGATTTTTCAAGGGCGGTGCGCGTAGAAAAACCCAGAAGGAGGCGTTTGCCGTACTAGGGAGGTGCCTACCCGTGTTATGTCAGGTGGGCCAGATGCGTTTGGATATGTGGCTGCAAGGTTTGCACCACCTGGCGATAGATCTCTTGCTTAAACGGGACAATCAATGCGTGCAATGACTCGGGCTCTACCCACTTCCAGGCAGAAAATTCGGGGTGTTGGGTCTGGATGTTGATGTCGGCTTCCTGGCCTTGAAAATGCATCAGGCACCAGCGTTGCTTCTGCCCGCGATAGGCCCCGTCCCAGATTTGGGGCACCAGCTCGGTGGGCAGATCGTAGGAAAACCAGCCTGGGCTGATATGGAGCAGGGTGGCGCGCGCGGTGCCGATTTCCTCCTCCATCTCACGAAAGGCGGCTTGTTCCACCGTTTCGCCCGGGTCAATCCCGCCTTGGGGCATTTGCCAGGCATCCAGACGTGTATCGATCCGTTTGCCGACAAAAATGTGGCCCTGGTCGTTCATCAGCATGATGCCAACGCAGGGGCGGTAGGGCAGGTGGGAAAAATCAGGCACGGGTGTGGCAGGGGAAAGGGTGTTAAGGATTTGGGGTGGTGGCAGGGGGCGTGGCTTCTGGGCTCGGCTCGGTTGGTTCAATAGAAGCAGGTGTTTCACCGAGATCGGCCGTTTCTGCCTTTGGTGCCTGTTTGGGCTGGATGCTGGAAAGGGTGGCCGGGCGGATCCCTTTTTTGGCGAGCTTCTCGATCCAGCGCTGCAGCTGGTTGATCACCAGCGGGTAGGCGTGCCCTGCTACGATGCGCGGGGTGGAAGGGTCTTCTTCCAGCAGGGCTTCTATTTTTTCCAGCTCGGCTTCAATGATCGGGCGAGAGAGCACGCCATCAACCCAATGGACATGGCGGATGACCTGCATGCCCAGTTTTTTGGCTTCGTTCTTGAGGAAAGTGTTCTGGCGACGTTCCTGGTAGGCGAGCAATTTGTTGTGTTGCCGCAGCGTATCAAGCACAGGGATGATGTGGCTGAGGCCGTGGGTGAATTTCTCCTGATCGGGGACCAGCAGGCCTTGATAGCCACTTCCACGGTTGAGGACGGTTTGCAACCGGGAGAGGTTTTTATGTTTTTCCAGATGGGTGAGCAGCGCGTAAGGACCTGGGTCTTGGAACGGGTAGGCGCGTGTTTCCATGGGCAGGTCCAGCAAGGTTTCATGGTTGGCGCGGTGCATTTCATCCAGCCAATATTGCGGGTCTTTGGCATAAGGCGAGAGGCTGAAGGAAAAAAGTGAGGGCAGGGCGAGGGCGGCTTTGGTCACTTTGCTATCCAAGCCAAGTCCGGCAATGACGATGGCCATGGGATGTGTGGGGTCGGCGTCAACGGAAAAAGCGGGTGTGCCGGGGTCTGGCGCTTTTGGGGGTGGGGTAGCTTCAGCTGTGGATGGGGCATCTGGTTCTGAAGCTGCCTCTTCTTCCGGCTTGGTTGCTTCTGGGTCTGGTACCAGGTCCACAAATCCGCGCTGGGCATCCACGATAAAAGTGCTGCCCGCTTTTTGTGCCTGCTCGGCTTCCTGCGCAAAAAAGCTGCGCAGATGCCCATAGGCAAACAGCGTGAGGCACATAAAAAGGAGGCAACACACCGCCCATGGCAGCATGTTTTGGTAGGGGCGGCATTTGAGCCATATGATGCGTAATTTTTCCTGCATACGCATGGCCTTGTGTTAGGGCTGCTTAGGTTCTATTGCTCATGTGCTTTTGCAAGGGCCAGCGCACGGACCAGATCCACCGCGCGCCCGAGGACATAGTCTTCCTCGTAGAGCTCGGCCAGCGCGTTTTGGGCCTCACCTTTTTTGTCTGGGTCACCTTCTTTCGATGCGTCGGTTGGCTCTTCTTCTGCCTCCTCTTCTTGCGCGGCTTCTTCTGCTTCCTGACGCAGGCGTTCCTGCTCCTCACGCAGGTGCCTTGGCAAGGAGGCTTCGGTGGTGTTGCCTTTGGCCTTTTTAAACTCGATGGAGGCGTTTTCAATCAGGATATCCGGGGTAATGCCCTTGGCCTGGATGGAATGACCCGAAGGGGTGTAGTAGCGCGCGGTGGTCAGGCGCATGGCGGTTTCTTCGGGCAGCGGAATGACGGTTTGCACCGAACCCTTGCCGAAAGAAGGCGTGCCCA
>JANQHP010000126.1 GCA_028282625.1 Rickettsiales bacterium
AAGCTCATCTGCCCCCAAGGCAGCACATAGCCCATGAAGGCGGTCGCCATCATCGCAAGGAAGATGAAAATACCAAGGAACCACAAGAGTTCGCGTGGGGATTTATACGAGCCATAATACAGGCCACGCAGAATATGCGCATCGACGGCGGCAAAGAACATGGAGGCGCCGACCGCGTGCCTGTAGCGCAACAGCCAGCCATACGGCACATCGCGCATGATACGCTCCACACTTTCAAACGCATAGTCCACATGCGGAGTGTAATGCATGGCAAGCAGGATGCCGGTGACGATTTGCAACATCAGCGCGATGCCCAAAATGGAACCGAAATTCCACATATAGCTCAGATTGCGCGGTGTACGATATTCGCCCTGGTGCTTTAAAAAGGTGAAAACCGGCAGGCGATGGTCGATCCATCCCTTGATGCCGGTATATTCAGTCTGGTGTTGCTCTGCCATATGCTTAACTCCTTAGCATCAACCGCTTATGCTACGTCGGATTCGCCGATTTTAATCACCGTGTCACTTAAGAAGCGATAGGGTGGGACGGGCAAATTGTAAGGTGCTGGGCCTTTACGAATCCGACCGGAGACATCGTAGTGTGAGCCGTGGCATGGGCAGTAAAACCCATCATATTCACCTTCATTGCCCAAGGGAACACAGCCTAAATGGGTACAGATGCCAATGACCACCAGCCATTCTTCCTTACCCTCCTGTACACGCGTGGCGTCTGCTTCCGGGTGGGGTAGGTCGGTTAGTGCGGTAGCGGCCGCTTCTTCAATTTCTTCTTTGGTGCGGCGTTTGACAAAAATCGGCTTGCCTTGCCACATGACTTTTTTGCTTTGGCCAGGCTCGAGCGCGGAAACATCCACTTCAGTGGTGGACATGGCTAAAGTATCGGCGGCGGGGTTGAGGGAATCCACCAATGGAACGGCGGCAACACCAGCGCCCACTGCCGCTGTGGCGGAGGCTGCCAGTACCATAAAGTCGCGGCGCTCATGGTTTTTGGGCGCTTGTTTTGCGGGAGCTTTTTGGGTCGTTTTGGGAGGAGTTTTTTTAGCCATAGTCTGCGTTTTGCCTACCATTTACTCATGTAGAATATGCTTTTGCCACCATTGCACCACCTGCATGACATGCGGCTTTTACTATGTTTTCTTGTGTTTATCAACGGAAAGTTTTACCCTTGATATTATCGTCACACGTCCCTTTTGGCCTGCAAATAACTATTTTCTGCGCTTCCGGTTCGCATGTAGCTTATCTACACTTACGCTTCCGGTTCTTAAAAATAGTCATTTTCGGCACAAAATGGATCGTGTGACGATAATATCAAGTACAATAAAATGTAAGAGGGAAAAAATGATACATTACTCCTTTCTTCTACTGATGGTTGCGATTCTTACTTTTTCTTCTGTTGCTTTGCATGCGGAAGAGATGGGACAAGATGAGTGTGGTAGTTTGTATTTAGCACAAAAAAGCCGTGCGTTTGATCTATGCATGCAATTTGCTGAACAAGACCATGCTAAAGCACAGAAATATCTGGCGGATATGTATTACTGGGGCTGGCAGGATAAGGTCAAAGAGCCCGATTATAAGCAGGCGCTTTTATGGTACAAACGTGCGGCAAGAGGTGGTGATGTGACCGCGAAATATGTGCTTGGTGTGATGTATGAGCAGGGCAAGGGCACGGATATAAATTATGAGCGCTCTTCCCAGTGGTTTTATTCTGCGGCGGAAGATGGCCACCGTGATGCGCAGTATAATCTGGGCAATATGTTTAGCAAGGGCTCGGGCGTGAAGCGCAACCGGCAGTTGGCGGTGAAATGGTATACGCGTGCGGCCGAGCAGGGCAACGTGGATGCAATGTATAATCTGGGCAATGCGTATGGCAGGGGTCTTGGCGTGAAGCAGGATTTGCGCCTGGCGTATATTTGGTTTGCGCGTGCGGTGAAGCTGGGGGATGAGGGGTCGATTGAAAGCCGTGATGCCACGGAGGTGTTTGTGCGCGAGATGTCGATTGCAGGGCTGACCAGTGCCAAGGAGGAGGTGGAGAGCTGGAAACCGGTGCTGGAGCTGCCGGAGGAAACCTACCAGGGGATTCAAACCGCGGCGGAA
>JANQHP010000075.1 GCA_028282625.1 Rickettsiales bacterium
ATATTGATACCAATCGCCGTGTACGCGACCTCACCGAAGCAGAAATCATCCATATTCGTGAGCTGATTGACGCACAATATACCGTAGAAGGTGATCTGCGTCGCGAGGTGATGACCAACATCAAGCAAATGATGGATATGGGGAACTATCGCGGTCTGCGTCACCGTCGCCGCTTGCCGGTACGTGGCCAGCGGACGCACACCAACGCGCGCACACGCAAAGGTAAAGCTACACCAATTGCAGGCAAGAAGAAATAAAACCACCCTTAAATCACTAACCTAGCACATATAAAAGAGGTTTCATGGCACGTCCATCTACCAAAAAAACGACGACGAAGAAAAAGGCGAAAAAAAATGTAACCCGTGGCATTGTCCACGTGCAGTCTACATTTAATAACACCATTATTACCATCTCCGATGTGGTGGGTAACGTTATCTCATGGTCCTCTGCAGGCAATAACAGCTTTAAAGGCTCAAGAAAATCCACCCCTTATGCGGCACAGTTGGCAGCCAAAAAAGCAGGAATGGTGGCAAAAGAACACGGCATGTTGGTGATGGAAGCCCGGTTAAAAGGCGCTGGCTCAGGACGCGAACCCGCCTTGCGCGAGCTACACGCGCTTGGATTTACCATTACCGCCATCCATGATGTGACCCCTATTCCGCATAACGGATGCCGTCCGCCTAAACGCCGGCGCGTATAACATTCTTATTTGTATCACCTATACCTACCATTAAAGGAGCTCTTCATTCATGTCCTCTATGATTGCAAAAAATTGGCACGAACTTATCAAGCCCTCCAGCATTAATATCGAAGAGAACAATGCCGGCAACAAGGCGGAAGTTATCGTTGAACCCCTGGAGCGTGGCTATGGCCTTACCCTAGGCAACGCTTTGCGTCGTGTGCTGCTTTCATCGCTACAAGGTGCTGCGGTAACCTCGATTAAAATCGAGTCCGCATTGCATGAATTTTCCTCTCTTCCCGGCGTTAGGGAAGATGTGACAGACATTGTCCTTAACATTAAATCCCTGATTGTTGCGTCTCATAGCCCCGACAAACAAAAAGCTTCTCTTAAAGCTGAAGGCCCCTGCATTGTGACAGCGGGCATGATTACAGCCGGCCCGGATGTCGAAATCATCAATCCAGATATGGTCATTTGCCATCTGGATAAAAAAGGCAACTTCGAGATGGAGCTGACCATTGAAAGTGGGAAAGGTTATGTTCCGGCCGCGCAAAACACCACCAAGGATACAGCCATTGGCACCATTCCTGTGGACGCCATTTTCAGCCCGGTGCGCAAAGTGAGCTACAAGATTGAAGATAGCCGCGTGGGTCAGATCACTGACTACGATAAATTGATTCTATCACTTGAAACCAACGGCACCGTGAAGCCAGAAGATGCCGTGGCTTTTGCCGCACGCATCCTACAAGACCAGCTGCAGCTCTTTATCAATTTTGAAGAAGTAACGCTGCAAACCGAAGAGCAGGAAGAACAGCTCAGTTTCAATAAGAACCTGCTGAAGAAGGTGGACGAATTGGAACTTTCAGTACGTTCGGCTAACTGCCTGAAGAACGATAATATTGTCTATATCGGCGACTTGGTCCGCAAAACCGAAGCAGAAATGCTTAAAACCCCTAACTTCGGACGTAAATCGCTCAACGAGATCAAGGAAGTGCTTGCCAATATGGGCCTGCGTTTTGGTATGGAAGTAGAAGATTGGCCGCCAGAAGACATTGAAGATTTGGCCCGTAAATTTGAGGATCCCTACAGCTAATCAGCTGGCTTTTAAAAGGCTTGTGAACAAGAACCCTCTATTGACCTAAAGGAAGAAGCATCATGCGTCATAATATCACTGGAAAAAAACTGGGCCGAAACACCCCACAAAGGCGTGCGTTATTCGCTGGCCAGGCAGTTGCTTTGATTACGCACGAGCAAATTTCTACTACGCTTGCCAAGGCCAAAGTATTACGCCCTATTGTCGAAAAAATGGTGACGCTTGCAAAGCGCAACACGCTTCATACACGGCGTCAGGCCCTTGCTTTCCTGCGTGATGAGGCTGCCGTACGCAAACTATTTGATACAATCGGCACGCGTTATAACACCCGTCAAGGTGGCTATACCCGTGTGCTAAAGGCTGGCTTTCGCAAAGGCGACGATGCGCCTATGGCGATCATTGAGTTCGTGGAGCGTGATGTCGATGCCAAAGGGAAAGAAGACCGTGCACGCGTGAAGGCTGAAGAAGAAGCCGCACTCGCAGCAGAAGAAGCCGCTTAAAACGCGCCTCTCAGAATTTTTTCTGCAAGTAAAAGGGTTGCGATCCTCATTGATACTCGCCTACTACGCTTACGATAAACAGGGCACTTCGTGATCAGGTCCATTGTTGCAGCGCTACAAAATGCAGGTAATGCGCCTGCTAAAAAACAAGATAAAAGTAACCCGGTATGACTGCAGAAGCACAGAAACCAATAGAAAAAAAAGCAAACCCCAATGCCCCTACTTTGGAAACCGTACTTTCGGTAAAGCATTGGACTAAAACACTTTTTTCATTTAGAACCACCAGGCCAAGCGGCTTCCGCTTTCGTTCCGGTGAGTTTATTATGCTCGGCTTAGAAACTGAAACAGGCAAACCGCTGCTTCGCGCCTATTCCATGGCCAGCCCTGCCTGGGACGAAGAGCTAGAGTTTTTTTCGATCAAGGTGGAAAATGGCCCCCTTACGTCCAGGCTGCAAAAAATACAGCCGAATGATCAAATTTTGCTTGGGAAAAAACCAACCGGAACATTGGTTTTAGATGCGCTAACGCCCGGAAAGCGCTTGTATTTACTCTCCACAGGAACCGGCTTTGCGCCTTTTGCCAGTATTGCCCGCGACCTTGAAGCATATGAAAAATTTGAGCAGGTCATTGCCACACACACATGCAGGCACGTGGCCGAGCTTGGCTATAGCAAGCAGGTAATCGATGACACCCTGCACCATGAATATTTGGGGGACATCGTCAAAAGAAAGCTGATCTATTACGACTCTATCACACGCGAGGAACACCCAAGAAAGGGAAGGATCACCAACCTGATCAAAGAAGGTAGCTTTTTTGAGCAGATCAACCTGCCCCCTTTTAGTCCGGAAACAGACCGCATCATGATTTGTGGCTCCAATGCGATGAACCTGGAGCTTTCTGAGTATCTAAACAGCATTGGATTTACGATGGGTTCTATCAATGTGCCCGCGCAATATGTCATCGAAAAGTCCTTTGTTGGCGTCAGTGACACCATCTTTTAGCTTCCTCGCTTAAGGGTAGCGTGGCTCCTCTTTGATGCCACACGTGTTGGCCGCGTTATGTTTCATGTAGCAGCACATACAAAAGAGGAATCCAAATAAACGACGTAGTGATAGCACCTTTGACCGCCTGATAGGCCACCCAATACCAAAACAGTTTGTGCTTATTAGCCTTGAGATACCCAATCGATTTTTTATAACGAGCAAGCAAGGCAACCATAGGCTTTTTTATCAATCCAGTGGCATGGCACGCGTAAAGCAGCGTAACGCCCTACTCTACTTCTTGGCTTCTATTACGCCGCAAGCAACACGTGGACCAGACCCGCCGATGGGTTGTGTTATATGATCGTCTTCATTCGCATGAATCATCAACACAGAACCATCATCATCCAACAAAGCGGCCTTACCACCACGGCCACGAATCGAAACCAGTTCGGTATAAAGCTCTACCTGCGCGGAGCCATCTTCTGCCACAATAAGGTTAGGAAGGTTGCCCTCATGCGGACCTTCAGGATGAAGATAGCCATGGGGCTTTCCCGTTGGCATAATATGCCCTTGAGCCATTTTAAAATGATCATGGTCTTGACACGTACCCACCTCATGAAAATGCATGCCGCGCTTACCTGGCAAAAGACCGGAGAGTTTAATCTTTATCAACACCCCTTTATTGCCTTGTATATAGTGAGCCTCTCCAATTTTGTTACCCTGATTGTTGATGATGTTACTATGTGCCTGCTCGCCAATAGGCGTGCTGGCCCACGCCGCTTGGGAAACAAACGATACGCATATCATAATGAGAAATAATATTTTCATGTGCCCATGCCTTTCTTTATAGAGCAAATCGCTCCTTTTTTGAACTTTTGCCTCCCAAGCGGTTGACTTTATACCAAAAGGGCAAATGCACAAGTAGCTGGCTACAATCTTAGGATGAAGATTCAATCACCAGCGCTTGTGCTGCCGCGCTCAGCACAGAAGCAATACGAATGGATGATTGCACAGCCTGCTTGGAAACACCAGCTTTTACTACTTCATGCACATGCGCATCAATGCACATACCGCAACCATTGATCGCAGAAACCGCCAAGGCATAAAGCTCAAAATCCACCTTTTCAATACCCGGATTTCCAATCACGTTCATCCGCAAACCCGCAGGCATCGTGCCATATTCCTTGTCGCTGACCAAATGCACAAAACGGTAATAGACATTGTTCATGCCCATGATGGTGGCAGCGGCCTTAGCGGCGTTGGTTTCTTGTTCAGAAAGTGTGCCCTCCACTTGACTGGCAACCGCTGCAATCAGTGCCGCATGCTTGGTAGTATAAGCCGAAGCAAGGGCAATACCGTAGGCTTGGTTGGTAGTCAGTCCCTCTACTTCGTCACCGGAAACTAGCTTACCAAGGTTCAATTTGGTATCTTTGGCATAGTCAGGCATTTGATCACGTATGGTTTGAATCGACATATTTTTTCTCCTTATAAATGAATAGCATTACTAATTAACAGGTATAACAATCCCGCCTTTTGCAGTAAAATTCTTTGTTTCAATAGGATTAATAGCCAATGGCTAATATACATTATGTCCCGCAAAAAGTTTGATACACACGCTCTTCCGGTGTGGGCGGTGTTTGAAACTCGGCATATTCCGGGTGGTCTTGATAAGGCTTGGCAAGCGCGGCTAACAGCCGGTGCAGCACGCTAAAATCCCGGAGCTCTTCGGCTGCTGTCAGTGCCTCTTCTACCTTGTGATTACGCGGAATGATTGCCGGGTTATTTGCACGCATCAGGCAAAGAGAAGAGGATATCGGCTTGCTATTTTGCTGAAGCCGTTCTTGCCAACGTCGCCACCAGGCTTGAAATGCTTTGGCCTCAAAAACCTCTCCTTCCGGCTTTGTTCCAGCAGTAAGTGCACGGTCAGAAGCAAGTGCACGGAAGGTATTCGTGTAGTCCATTTCGTTTCGCTGCATCCATTGCAGGATATCCCCCACCAGTGCCTCATCCTCCTTTTGCGCACCAAACAGCCCTAATTTACGGCGCATCATGGCAAGCCAGGCGCGCTGGAAGGATGTCTGAAACGAATGTATCACCTCTTCGGCTAATGCCGCGCCCTGCTTGATATCCTCATGCAGAAGCGGCAGCAACGCTTCGGCAAACCGCGCCATATTCCATTGCACAATCCGCGGTTGATTGGCATAGGCATAACGTCCCATTTGGTCGATCGAGCTAAAAACCGTCTGTGGGTCATACTTGTCCATAAAGGCACACGGCCCATAATCCATCGTTTCACCCGCAAGCGTCACATTGTCGGTATTCATCACACCGTGGATAAAACCAACACGTAGCCAATCCACCACCAAAGCAATCTGTCGTTCCATCACCACTTTCAGCCACTCAAGGTACGGCTGCTTAGATTCCTTCAGCCCAGCATCATGACGGTCTATAGCATAATCGGCCAGCTGTTTTAGATCACTGATATTTCGCTGTGCTGCAACATATTCAAACGTGCCGATACGAAGATGACTCGAGGCCACACGTGTGAGGATGGCGCCCTGAAGCATCGTTTCGCGGTAGACTGGTTCCCCTGTGGTCACCACTGCAAGGCTGCGGGTGGTAGGCACATGCAAGGCATGCATCGCCTCACTGATCACATATTCCCGCAGCATCGGACCAAGTGCTGCACGCCCATCTCCACGTCGTGCATAAGGCGTTTGCCCCGAACCTTTCAGTTGTATATCCACACGCGTGCCATCTAGCGTCAGATGTTCACCCAGCAAATGGGCGCGCCCATCACCTAGCATGGTAAAATGACCAAACTGATGCCCAGCGTAAGCCTGCGCAATAGGTTTTGCCCCAGCAGGCAGCGTGTTGCCTGAGAACATGGCGGCCAAATCATCGTTAGAAGCATCTTTGAGCGTTAGCCCCAAATCATCGGCCAGCGCGTGATTCACTACCACCAATTCCGGGTTTTGAACGGGAGTGGGGTCTAAGCGTGTATAAAAATGCTCCGGCAGTCGGGCATAGCTATGATCAAATGTCCAATTCATAGGCATGGAAAAATCATAGTTTAAGAACCGTGCCTAATCTCTTGCCTGCGCTTCAAGCTTTCTGCTCACCGCATTGGGCGATGAGGTGCCACGTGCAATCAAACTATAGGCAACGGGCACCACAAAAAGGGTAAAAAGCGTAGCCGCCAATACGCCCGTTAACACCACCACCCCTATCACCACACGTGTTTCTGCTCCAGCACCACTGGCAAGCACCAAAGGAACAGAACCCGCAATCGTCGTTAACCCGGTCATCAAAATAGGGCGGAAACGTGTCTCCGACGCCACAAGCAGCGCACGGTTAAAACGCATGCCTTGATCACGCAACTGATTAGCAAATTCTACAATAAGAATACCGTTTTTTGCGGCAAGCCCGATCAGCATAATCAAGCCAATCTGTGAGTAAATATTCAAAGAATTACCCGTCATATAAAGGCCAAGCAACCCACCTCCCATTGCAAGTGGCACGGTCAGCATAATAATCAGAGGGTGGGTATAGCTTTCAAATTGCGCGGCCAGCACCAAAAATACCACCACCAGCCCCAACAGGAAGACAAACAGTATGGAACCCTCCGATGTCATAAAATCCCGGCTTTGCCCCTTATAATCAATAATGGCTTCTTCGGGCAAATGTTCACGCACAAGGCCCTCTAAATGCCCCAACGCCTCTCCCAACCGGTAATCATCCTGCAAATTGGCCTCTAATGTGATCGCACGCACACGGTTATAGCGCGCCAGTGTTTCTGCGGCACCATATTCGTTGATCGTCACAAGATTCGATAAGGGAATCAGCCTGCCGGTACGCTCAGAACGCACATAAATATTTTGAATATCGTTAAAGGAACGCTGCGCATCACGTTCACCCTCAACCACCACGTCATATTCTTCTCCTTGATCCAGGAACGTGGTAATATTACGTCCACCCAGCATTGTTTCTAGCGTGCGCCCTATTTCCTGCACGGTCACGCCAAGAGAAGCCGCGCGGTCATAATTCACATTAAAGTCAATTTGAGGCCTGGTTTCTTTATAATCACTATCAAGCCCTTGGAAACCTGGGTTCTCTTCGTTGATCTTTTCGAGCAAAATGTCACGCCACTGCGCCAACTCTTCATAGGTAGTGCCGCCTAACACAAACTGCACCGGCTTTTGCGTGCCTCCGCCCAAACCTTGGCGCATGATAGGAAACGCCCGCACACCTGGCAAAGAAGATAGAGTTTGCCGCACTTCTCCCATAATCACACCCGCAGGGCGTCTGGCATCCCAATCTTCCAGCACCACAATCACAATGCCACTGTTAAAGTTCTCAATATTCCCAAAAGCACGCGGCGCACGCACCAGCAGCCGCTTAAACTCGCCACTCTCTACATAAGGCATCAAACGGCGCTCTATTTCCGTCATATATTCTTCAATATATTTGTAACTCGCACCTTCTGGGCCATTTACAATCACAAAAAACGCGCCTCGGTCTTCCTTAGGTGCAAATTCTTCTGGCACCGCAGCATATAACAGGAAAACACCTGATAGCAGCCCGGCAAACGTTGCCACCACCAGCCAAGGCTTTTTAAGAGACGCAGACAATAAACGAATATACCGAAGGCGAAGCAATTGAATAAAGCGCCTTAACCCGGCAATAAAACGATTGGGCACCCCTATTTCTTGCTTTAATATCTGAGACGCAAGCATGGGCGAGAGGGTAAGCGCCACGAGAGAAGAAAATCCAACCGCCGCAGAAATGGTAAGCGCAAACTCGGTAAACAACCGTCCAATATCACCCTCTAAAAAGGTAATAGGCACAAAGACAGCGATGAGCACCAATGTGGTAGCAATCACCGCAAACGCAACCTGACGGGCTCCACGATAGGCCGCCACCAGGGGCGTCTCTCCTTTTTCTTGCATGCGACGCACAATATTTTCAAGCATCACAATCGCGTCATCCACCACCAAACCAATCGCAAGCACCAAGGCCAGCAGTGTCAGCAAATTGATCGTAAAGCCCAGCGCAAAAATCACAATAAACGTCGCGGTGATGGAAACCGGCACCGTCACCGCCGGTACCAACATAGCCCGCAGACTACCTAAAAACAGGTAGATCACAAACACTACACAGGCAATGGCAATGAAGAGCGTTTTATAGACTTCATGAATGGATGATTGAATAAAAACCGAGGTATCATAGCTCTGTTCAATAATCATGCCTTCTGGCAAACTCTTATTCAGGCGTGCCGTCAGGTTCTTCACATGTTGCGCCACTTCAATCGTATTAGCGGTGGATTGCTTGATGGTCCCAATCCCAACCATGGCAACCCCATTGCCACGGAAAAAAGTCCGGTCCTCCACTACCCCGAGCTCCACACGTGCCACATCACCCAAACGTACCAAATAACCATCCTCTCCTTCTGCGATCACAAGCTGGGCAAAATCTTCCGGATGCTTGAAATTCCGATTCACCCGCGCCTTAAACAACCGTGTATCCGACTCCAAACTGCCAGCAGGAAGCTCCACATTTTCGGAACGGAGTGCATTCTCCACATCCAAAACGCTTAAATGACGCGCGGCAAGCTCCTGTCGGTCCAGCCAGATGCGCATGGCATAGCGAAGCCCTCCACCCACACGCACACGCGCCACCCCGTCCAACGTGGAATACTGATCCACCAGATACCTTTCGGCATAGTCGGTCAGTTCCGGCACCGATAGGCGATCACTGGTAAGATTTTGCCAAATAATCACGTCATCGTTGCTATCAATTTTCTGAACCTCAGGCGGGTCGGCTTCCTCCGGCAAATCATCCTGAATGCCTGCAATGCGGTCACGCACATCATTTGCCGCCGCGTCGATATCCCGATCAATAGAAAATTCTATCGTCACATTGGACTCTCCATCTTCTGAAGAAGACTCAATAAATTCAATACCCTCAATACCCGCAATACGCTCTTCAATCACCTCGGTAATGCGCGTTTCCACAATATTGGCCGGCGCACCAGGATAGGTGACCTCCACCGTTACCACAGGCGAGTCAATATCCGGATATTCACGCAGCGGCAAACGGTCAAATGAAACCATCCCAAAAGCAATCAGCAATAAGGATATCACCGAAGCAAAAACAGGACGTTTAACAGAAATATCGGATAAAATCATGATCGTATGGCGGATGGTATAAGAGGTTACTGACCACGAATAAGAGAAGAAAGAGGTACCTCTCCTTCTTGTGTTGCCATAATCGTAACCGGCTTGCCGGGTTTGGCTTTTAAAAGCCCATGCACGATCACAAGGTCATTTTCCGCCACGCCAGATAGAATCTCCACCTCGCCCTTACGACGCGCGCCTATTGTCACCTCACGCTTCGTAGCAATGGTTTGCGCTTCTTCCTGCTCTACCACAAACACAGCGTGGGTATCCGCATTGGTCACAATGGCTTGCTCGGGTACCACCAGGGCCTGCCGAGGATTTTTCTGCAATGTGACCCGCATGAGCAACCCTGGCTTTAATTTTCTTTTGGGGTTTTCAATCAAAGCACGCGCCACAATAGCACGCGTGATCGGGTCCACACGGCTATTCACACTGCTGATTGTGCCCGTAAACATCTCATCAGGGTATGCATTCGTGTAAGCCTCAATGTGCACAGAGGGCTTGAGTGTGGATAAAAACAACGCCGGTACGGAAAAATCCAACTTCATCACGCTGTCATCATCGATAGTTGTGACCAGCGTACCAGGCTGAATCAGGCTCCCCACACTAATATTACGCAAGCCCACCACGCCATCAAATGGTGCTTTGATATGGCGCTGGTCAATACGAGACTGAATGGCCTGGATACGCGCTTTCGCCGTTTTCACTTCCCGGGTTCTTTCATCAAACAACGATTCCGTGGAGACACCTTGCGCCGCCAATCTCCCTGTGCGTTTTAGTTGCCGTTCTGCTTCCTCTAGCGTTGACTTCTCTTCGCCAAGCAAGGCTTGTTCCTCGGCAGAATCCATCTCCACCAATATTTTTTCTTTTGTGACACGCTCCCCGTCTTCAAAATTGACTGCCGTCACCAATTCAGTCACCGAAGCTGTAAGATCCACACTTTCATTGGCGCGCAACGTTCCCAACGCTTCTATTTCATCTACAAATGCCTTCTGTTGCACTACCGCCACAATCACCGCGGGTGCTTTAGCCCCAGGCGGTGCCAAAAAGGCGTGACCGGGCACCAGCACAAAGGCCATCATCAGAAAGATTTTCAATATATACCACATGTTCTACGTCTCATGTTGATCCAAAAAAAGACCGTGTGGTCCTTTAGTACATTCTTTTGGATAAAATTGTTAGTGGCAAAAATGTTGTTGCCAACAAAAAGCCACAAAGATTGCATTTTTTCATCCCTTCCCCTTCCGGGCTCCTTCCTATTCTCTTACCCATAAACGTATGAGTTATAACACAGCAAACATAGAAACATTACGCGCTGAGATGTCTTGCCTCAAGCCGTCTGTGCATAAGCGCGACCTAAGGATCTATCGCGAGATGCGCGACGCGGTGGTGGTCCGTTTTGCCTACCCCAATCCCGACCAGACCAAGGCCACGGCAAAGCAAGCCTATCCACGCCGCCTTAAAAGCCAACGATGCCTATTTGGAAACGGTGCTTTACGGTAAAATATGGCA
>JANQHP010000202.1 GCA_028282625.1 Rickettsiales bacterium
ACCGGCACCTCCCATGCCCTATGACCCCGCACCCGCCGCACCGGTGCGACAGCACCAAAGCACCCAGCAAGCCTATGCCCCCTCGGCGCATGGCTCTACTTTTGGTAACCGGTCCAAGGCCTTCAAGGAATACCACACCCAATATACCGAGCTGCTTTCCGGCTGGGTCTACCGCCATAAATCTCCCGAACCCCAACGCGCCGAAGGGCGAGGCATTGTGCGGCTGAAAATCGACCGTTATGGCAACATCCTCTCCTATGAACTGGTACGCCGCACCGGCAATGCCGCGCTGGACCAGGCGATCATGGACATGGTGGAGCGGTCCAACCCTGTGCCGCCTTTCCCCAAAGAATGGGGCGAGTATGAAATGGATTTTCTGCTGCCCATGGCATTTGAGTTTGAATAACACCATAATCCTGTCACAATGATAGGTCATGAAACCTCTCTTCCACCGTGTAGCGCTCCTAGGCGTCGGCTTGATGGGCGGCTCGCTCGGGCTTGCCCTGCAGGCCCATCAGCTGGCCCACACCATCGTTGGCTACAGCCGAAAAGCGCCTACCCTGCAACAAGCGCTCGACCTCAAGCTCATCGATGAAGGCACCACCTGCCTTCAAACGGCCGTCACCGATGCGGATTTGGTGGTGCTTTGCACCCCCCTTGGCACTTATGCCCCCCTCACCCAGGCGATGGCACCATGGATCGGGCCCCACACCATCGTAAGCGACGTGGGTTCGGTGAAAACCGTCCCCACCGAGCAGGTGCTTGCCGCGCTTGCCCCAGACCAAAAGCCGTGCTTTGTCCCAGGTCACCCGATCGCCGGCACCGAACATTCCGGCCCGGCCGCCGCCTTGCCCACGCTCTATCAGCAGAAATCTGTGTTGCTGACCCCCACCCCGCATACCGACCCAGGCGCCCTGCAGCGCGTGCGTACCATGTGGGAAGCGCTTGGCGCCAACGTCCAGGAGATCGACGCACCCACCCACGATGCGATGTATGCGCGCATCTCCCACGTCGTGCAATTTGCCTGCTCGGCCTATATGCTAGCACTGGCACGCACCAATCCGCCCCTGCTGGAGCCACTATCCCACCTCACAGAGGACCCAAACGTGAAAAGCTTTCTGCGCATCGCCGGGTCCAGCCCCATCATGTGGCAGGACATTGCGCTTAGCAACCACGCCCCGCTTCTTCAGGCCTTTGAGGCGCTGATCACCCATCTCACTTTGGTGCAAGAGGCACTCCAAACCCAGCAAGCACTGCCCGCCTCGCTCCGCACCATGTGGGAGGAGGCGCACGCCAAACGCCGGAGTATCGAGCAACCCACTTCTGCGCGCCCAGATCCATCACAGCAGCCGCACGCCGCGCTCTATCCCTTATTGCCTTCGCTGATTGGTGCCTCCATCATGGAGCCAATTGCGCGCCACATGCTGCCCTTTGCCACCGGGTCCGGGCTGCATGGCGTCACCGCGCCGCTGCTTCTGCTGCCACCGCATATTTTGTGGGAAGAGCTGCAACGGCACCGAACCACCCTCCTGCCGGTGCTTGCAGTCTACATCCACACGCTCCACGCGCTGCAAGAAACATGCCAGAAGCGCGACGCGCCTGGGTTACACACATGGCTAGAGGAAGCACAGCAGCATTACCTGCAGGCGCTGTCATTCGCTAACGGTGTCTAGGGCCTCAAACGCGACCGCGCCCTCGTGATAAGGGGCCACCTGCACACGATCATGGGTAGGCGGCAAGGAAATGGTTTTGAAAATAGGGTGAAGCATCCAAAGCGTTTCCCGGCGGCGCTCCAGCATAGCCAGCATCGCGCCAATATGCTCTGCCGGCACCGAAGCATGCGCGCTTAGCACCGTCAATATCCCAAAACCCGAGATAGGCTGCGACTGTCCTTCATACAGCCGAGGCGGCAGGGAAGAAAAAGAAAATTCCGGGCGCGCCTGCACAAAATCTGCAATGGGGCTGTTCCAAAAACTCACCAGGCGCACCCCACATTCCTTGGTCATCTGCGCATAAATACGGTTCGGGTGCCCCGCAGAATAAAGCGCGGCATCGGCTTTATTGTTACACAGCAAATCCGGCAATTGCGCGCTTCGTGCCTCCAGCAGGGCCACAAAATCTTCGTCTTCCCAATCCAAATGGTCAAACACCGACTCTAAAATCACACGCGTGCCCGAGCCCTCATTGCCAATATTCACACGCTTGCCGAGCAAGTCGTCCATATGCGTAATTTTGGCATAAGGCTGCACGGCAATCACAAAGGTTTCCGTATGCAACGGCATCACCGTGCGAATGGCCGGACTTGCGCCCTGATCGGCAAAAAATCCTTCCCCTTTATAGGCTTGGTATTGCAACGTGTGTTGGGCAATGCCCATCGCACGTGTGCCGCTGGCAATCGCCTGTAAATTATCCGTGGAGCCGCCGCTTTCCACCGCCTCACAGGTAAAACCAAGCTGCTCTTGATTCACCAGCGTGCAAATGGCCTGTGCCACCGGATAGAAGGTTGCCCGTTTGCTGCCCGCGCCAATCAGATAATGCGGTACCTCCACCACCTGCGCTTCCTCCGCCCCTTCTTTCGTTGGAGCCGCCATCACCAGCATCGGAAGGCTTAAGATGCTCCACACCAATACGGCAAAAAGCCACACCCCAAAGCGCCTATGGAGCTTATTTGCGTCTGATCGAAAGCGTCTTTCTTTGCGCATGTCTCCCCCTTAAAACGCGCCTCTTAATCGTTCAAACCACTAAGAAGAAGGCGTCCCCCATGGTGTGCCATCTTGCGTACTTCCCACGGTCTTCACGCCTGCCTCGGGCGCCTGCCCTTTTTGCAGCGCATCGTAAATAGAAAGCGCCTGGGCCACCATGGAGCCGGCATTGCCTGCATCGGAAGGAAGCAACACCGTGGTGCCCTCCTGCGCCAGGCGCGCAAACGCCTCCACATATTGCTCCGCCACCCGCAAGCCCACCGCGTCGCGACCGCCTTGCTCTTCTGCAATGGCGCGCGCCACCAGCGTGATCCCTTCTGCGGTCGCCTGTGCCACGGCCAAAATCGCCTCGGCCTCCCCCTTGGCACGGTTGACCTGGTCCGTCAATGCCGCTTCCGAATTCAGCACTACTTCCTGCTTTTGGCCTTCCGCCCGGTTAATCTGCGACTGGCGCTGCCCTTCGGATTCCAAAATCTCCGCCCGCTTTTGCCGCTCGGCGGTCACCTGCTGTTCCATCGCCTGCAAGATACTTTGCGGCGGCGTAATATCCTTGATTTCATAGCGCATGCACTGGATCCCCCAGGTGGAGGCCGCTTCATTAATCGAATGCACGATATTGGCGTTCAGCGCCTCTCGCTCCTCAAACGTCTTATCCAGATCCATTTTCCCGATCTCCGAACGCATGGTGGTCTGCGCCAGCTGCGTCACCGCAAAATAAGGATCGGAAACCCCGTAAGACGCCGCTTTGGGGTCAATCACGCGCAGATAAATGATGCCGTCTAACGTCAGCGTCACATTATCCCGCGTAATCGCCGATTGCGCGCGAATATCCACCGCCTGCTCTTTTAGGGAGTGCTTGTAGGCCACCCGCTCCACAAACGGCACCAAAAACCGCAGGCCGGGCTCCAGCACACGGTCAAAACGGCCGAGCTTCTCCACAATCCACGCCTGTTGCTGTGGCACCACCTTGATACCCTTCCACACCAGCAGAACCGGAATAAGAAAAAGAACCAGCGTAAAAATTTCGGGGCCTTGCAATGCCATGGATTGCTCCGTCTTAAAGGTTTAACTTTTTGTGTGCTTCGGGGTGATAAAGATTGGTCGGCCGGGTCGGCGGCGCAAGCTCGGAAACCAGCAACACCGTCCCATCGGTTTCATAGATCCACACTTCTGCGCCCACGCGCACCGGCTCCTTGATCGCCCCAGGCACCAGGCGCGCCTGCATATCCGTACCCGACCAGCGCACTTTGCCGAGCACCCCAGGTTCCAGATCTTCCTCAATCACCTCCGCACGCGTACCAATAATATTGCTGTAGGCATGCTTGCTGCCACGCATCCAATGTTTGATCGGCTTCCACAAAACCAGCGCCCACAGGCTGGTCGTTCCAAAAAACCAGGCAATTTGCATCCAGAAGGAAAGGGCAGGGTCCAGCACGCCAAAGGCCAGCAATCCACCCAGCGTTAAGGCACCACACGCGGCGAATAAAAACCCAACACCGGAAATGGCAAACGCCTCCAGCACAAAAAATACCGCGCCTACCAACAACCAAATCATTTCAGGGTGATGCTCCGCCATGCTATATAAGGTAAGTGAATCAACCATCTACACACATGTTTTTTTCTTGCCCAACTTGCCCAAAAAGCCGCCCCCATCATCCCAAGCACCACAGCGAAACCAAACGCTAGCATACTTTCTTAAACGAAGCAACCAAAGCACGGAGACAGATCAAGGGCGGGGCAACACCCCTAGCGCACCACCATCACATCCTCCAGCGTGCAGTCAATCTGCTGCTGGCCACGAAACATCCCGATTCTAGCAGTCGCCACCACATGCAGCATCTGCTGCTCCTTGGCCGCCTTTTCCAGCGCCTGCGCAAGCGGGCTTGCTTCCTCGCAGCCAAACGCCATAGCTTTCAGCCGCTGCTGCTTGCCGGCAGAGGGCTGCGT
>JANQHP010000002.1 GCA_028282625.1 Rickettsiales bacterium
GGCCGCCTGCGATACCTTTCGCGCCGCCGCCGTGGAACAGCTTGAGCGCTGGGGGGAGAAGCTGGGATGCCCTGTGACCACCGGCGCACCCCAGGCCGATCCCGCTTCCGTCGCGTACCAGGCCTTGGAAACGGCGCAAAACACGCAGGCCGACCTCCTCATTCTAGATACTGCCGGTCGCCTGCAAAACAAAACCCACCTCATGGAACAGCTGGCCAAGATCACGCGCGTCCTTCAAAAAATCGACGACACCGCGCCGCACCACACCGTGCTGGTGCTTGATGGCACCACCGGGCAAAACGCACTGGCGCAAGTCAACGCCTTCACCGAAATCGTACCCTTAAGCGGCATCATCATCACCAAGCTTGACGGTACTGCGCGCGGCGGCATCGTCGTCGCCCTTGGCACCCACGACACCATCCCCATCGTTGCGCTTGGGGTCGGCGAAGCCATCGAAGACCTCCAGCCCTTCCGCCCGGAAGCCTACGCACGCACCCTGGTCGGCCTCAACGACCAACCCGAATAAGAGGGTTTTCTCCACACACCCCGTCATCCCGTGACCCCTTAAATCCCCTCTCCCCTCCGGGGGAGAGGGTGGACACGCAGTGTCCGGGCCTGTCTCGCCGTAGTACGCAGTACGTAGGTGGATGAGGGGGCGCACTTAAAACCCTGTCATTCCCGCCTTAAGCGGGAATGACAGCACAATGGAACCCCAACCCCCAATTACCCGTCACTAGTGACCAACCCGCACCAGCCACATACACGCATAGGCTGTTGACTTGCAACGCAAAAGGCGCTCTAATAGCTCCTAAGAGTTGAAGTAACTCTGGGGAGTAACAACCCCTTACCGGGCGGCAGTGACATCTGCCGTAATACCAAACTGTCATCTCGACCTTCACGTCGGGGTGGCGGCGTCATGTAATAGGCTTTGCGGCTAAAAGCGCTGCAGCCATCCTGGTATGGTTTGTTACCACCCCGGCACCTGTGCATAACGCACGGGTGTCGTTTTGGCATCACAGGTGGCGCAGAAAATGACCCCTCAACCCCTCCCGCTTGAAGAGACAATCGACCAGCTGGATCAAGCCATGCGGATCGCCCTTGCTTACGCGCGAGAACATGGAGATAGCCTCACGGAGGAAGAGCGCCGCCTCTATCTTTTGCTGCGCGACCGCCTGCATCAGGGGCATTTGGCGGTGGAGGCGCTTTGCATGCGCAGGGGTAGGGGGTCATCGAACCCTGAACACGTATTCTCCAATCACCAGTGACCAATCACTAGTCATCCGCCCACCTGCTCGTTTACCCAACGGGCAAAATCCTCCGCCGCTTGCTCCACCGGCACCGCCAGCACGCACGGCACGTCATAGGCATGCAGCCCCGTAAGGCGTGCCATCACATCTGGCACCCTTCCCTTCGTCGTCTTCGCCAGCAGCACCACCTCTTCGGCCTGCTCCAACGCGCCTTCCCACCGGTAAAACGATCGCGCACCGGGCAGCACCTGCACGCATGCAGCAAGCTGCTCCTGCACCAGCGTATGCGCCAGCGCTTCTGCCTCTTGGCGGCTGCCCACCGTGCTATATACCAGCATCAAAGCGGAGGAAGATGTGTTATCTTGCATAAATCGCTGCGCTTACGTATCCTCCTTTTCTATTACATCATCCCACCATAAAAGGAAACCGCACCATGTCTTCTCGCCTTTTTGCCTTCACCCTGTGTATCACGCTCCTGCTTTCGGTCGCGCCTGCTGCCGAGGCAATCAACCGCACCACCAAGCTCAACAATGTGCAACAAATGCAAAAAGAGCAGCTGGAAGCGCTCCAATCGCTGGTAAAAGAAGTGCAAACACTACAAGAACTCATCAAAGAACAACAGGCACTCACCCGAAACACGAATCGCTTGCTCAAAAAACAAGCGGAATCAAAATAAAAAACAAGCGCACTTCAAACAGGCAGCACCATCCCTTCTTCGGGTGGATTTTTCTTCTTTTTTCAGTGAAATAACGCGGCTTTTTGATGTTTTTTGCTTTATGTGTCACCTACTATATATAGTGTTTGCAGGCACGCTTTGCCACTAGATGGGCAAAAAAATGGCAAAAAATGCAAAATGGGGATAGACAGGATTTTCCCCGCTTGGTATGGTAGGAACTGTTCCCTTGATAGAAGAGGAACATGGGAGGTTGCCTGATTTTTGTGGTGCATTTTTGCACCGTAAAAAACAGACAATAAAGAAGAAGAGAAGGGCGTCCCGCATGCGAAAGTGCGGACGCCCGTTCTTTTCTCTTCATGCCAAAACGCAGTGGCAGGCAGGGTGCTTCCTCCTTAAGAAATGATGCCCCAAAACAGGGGCGAACATGTAGGCCATAGGCCTTAGAAAGAAACACGAGGAGAACGCCATGCAGGTACACACCGATCCCATCCGCGACGCAAAATTATCTGATTTCGGCAAAGCGGTCTTGCAGGATCGGTATTTGTTAAATGGCGAAAGCTACCAGGATATGTTTGCGCGGGTTGCCGATGCCTTTGGCGACGACGCCGCCCACGCTCAGCGCATCTATGATTACATCAGCAATATGTGGTTCATGCCCGCGACCCCCATCTTAAGCAATGGCGGCACCAAGCGCGGCCTGCCCATTTCCTGCTTCCTAAACGAAACCTCCGATAGCCTAAACGGCATCGTTGACCTATGGACTGAAAATGTGTGGCTAGCCTCCAAAGGCGGCGGCATTGGCAGCTATTGGGGCAATTTGCGCTCCATCGGTGAGGGTGTCGGCGGCAATGGCAAAACCTCGGGCGTGGTCCCCTTCATGCGTGTGCAGGATTCCCTCACACTCGCCATCAGTCAGGGCTCGCTCCGTCGCGGCAGCTCGGCGGTTTATCTCAATATTTCCCACCCCGAGATTGAAGAATTTATCGAAATCCGCCGCCCAACCGGTGGCGACCCCAACCGCAAAGCGCTCAACATCCATCACGGCGTGGCCATTCCCAATGCCTTTATGGAAGCGGTGGCCAATGACGGTATTTGGGAGTTTAGAAGCCCGAAAGACGGCCACGTCGTCGGCGTGACCAATGCCCGCGAACTCTGGATTCGCCTGCTGATCGCCCGGATTGAAACCGGCGAGCCCTACCTGCTCTTTATCGATAACGTCAACGACAACATTCCCGAGCACCACAAAAAGCTTGGCCTGCACGTCAAAACTTCCAATCTATGCAGCGAGATCACCCTGCCGACCGGTATCGATCATCTGGGTCAATCCCGTACCGCCGTGTGTTGTCTCTCCTCGCTCAATCTGGAAACCTGGGACGAGTGGAAGGATAACCCGCTCTTCATCAAAGATGTGATGCGTTTCTTGGATAACGTGCTCCAGAACTTCATCGACACCGCGCCCGATTCGATGCAGCGCGCCACCTATTCCGCCATGCGTGAGCGCAGCGTGGGCCTTGGCGTGATGGGCTTCCATTCCTTCCTGCAATCGAAGATGATCCCGATGGAATCGGCGATGGCCAAAGTGTGGAACAAGAAGATGTTTGAGCATATCCGCCGTGAAGCCGATGAAGCCTCGCAGGAGCTGGCCGAAGAGCGCGGCGCTTGCCCCGACGCGGAAGAAGCCGGCATCATGGAGCGCTTTTCCAACAAGCTGGCGGTCGCACCCACTGCCTCCATCTCGATCATTGCCGGCAATTCGTCGCCTGGCATCGAGCCGTATGCCGCCAACAGCTTTACCCAGAAAACGCTCACCGGTTCCTTTACCGTGCGCAACAAGTGGCTCAAAAAACTGCTGGAAGAAAAAGGCGAGGACAACGAAGACACATGGTCTTCCATCGCCACGCATGAGGGCTCGGTCCAGCAGCTGGATTTCCTCACCCAGGACGAAAAGGATGTCTTTAAAACCGCGCCCGAGATCAACCAGCAATGGATTGTGGAACATGCCGCCGACCGTGCACCATTCATCTGTCAGGCGCAATCGCTCAACCTCTTTATGCCGGGCGATGTCTCCAAGCGTGAGCTGCATGAAGTGCATTTCAACGCCTGGAAAAAGGGCGTGAAAAGCCTCTATTATTGCCGCTCCACCTCGCTGCAGCGCGCCGAAAAAGTTTCGCATGCCGCGCAGGGTTCGGGCGATCAGCAGCAGCTTGAACTCACGTTGCAGCCCAAAACCGAGGAAGATGAAGGCGGCAATTCTGGCGGCTTTACCCCACCCACCTACGATGAAT
>JANQHP010000084.1 GCA_028282625.1 Rickettsiales bacterium
GGCGACGGTGCGCGCCGTGACTTGGATGGCTATTACTGGATCACCGGCCGCGTGGACGATGTCCTCAACGTTTCGGGCCACCGTATCGGCACCGCCGAAGTCGAAAGCGCGCTGGTCGCACACCCCAACGTTGCCGAAGCCGCCGTGGTGGGCTATCCGCACGCAATCAAAGGCCAAGGCATTTACGTGTTTGTCACACTCACCAGCGAAGCAACTTTTGATGACGCCTTACGCGCCGAGCTCATCGCCTGGGTCCGCAAGGAGATTGGCCCGGTCGCCACACCCGACCTCGTGCAACACGCGCCCGGCCTGCCCAAAACGCGCAGTGGCAAGATCATGCGCCGCATCCTGCGCAAAATCGCCGCCAACGATTACGCCGAGCTTGGGGAAACCAGCACCCTGCTCAATCCCGAAGCGGTGGAGCATCTGATCGAGGGAAGGCTCAATCGTTAGGCACTGTTCTTCTTGAAACCTGCAACGTGAAACTCCCCTACTCCTGTGCGCCCTCACGCACCAGAATCGTCACATAATGCAAGCGGTGCCGATCAATCGCCGGCTCCACTTCCCACGCCCCATGCTTATCTTGCCGAAGGACCGTCCCTACCCATAAATCCGCCGGAAAAAAATCGCCATCGCCGGAGCTCATCACCCGCTCACCCGCACTCAATGTCGCACCCGGCGAAAGATAACGCAGGATCGGCGTACCATCCAACCGACCCACCAACACCGCCCGCTGCTCCGAATTTTCCAACCGCACCGGGATGCGCGAGCGTGGGTCACCCGGCAGCAACACCCGCGCACTGCGCGAGCCCACCTCCGCCAGCTGCCCCACCAGCTTGTCGTTTTCCGTCACCACCATCCCCTCAGCCAGCTCGGAGGCATCCGAGGTATAAATCAGCGCGTTATCCACAAACGGTCCGCCATTGCCCGCCACCAGGCGCGCGGTGAAAAACCGCACATTGGGCGGGGGAATCAAATGCAGCAATTCCCGCAGACGCGTGTTCTCCACCTCCAGCGCTAGCGCCACCTGCTGCACTCGCTTTAACCGCTCCTGCTCGGCGCGCAGCTGCTTGTTTTGCGTATAAACCTGCACGATATCACGCACTGAATCCTGTACGGCGCGGAAGCTTTCGGTCGGATGCGACAAAAACGCATAGACCGGGGTCAGCGTACCCGTCACCACCGCGCGCATCCCCGCACTGCCGCCCTCATCCCAGCGGGAAAAAAGCAGCAGCAGCAGCGCCAGCACAATCCACACCCACAGAGAAAGCCGCCCAAGCACCACCGCCACCGGGCGCAAGGCTTGCAGCAAAGAGACCGCACGAGAAGGAGCAGGGCGCATCACGTTATGTTCCTTGAAAAAGCATGTGCCTTTAGTCGTACCCAATTCGCTGCCATTCGTCATCCGATTTTTTTTAGCACCGGCAAGCCCACACTTGTATTTCCATGGAATATAAGTACAACATCGGCCAGCAACGTAACAAAGACTAAACACTGTGAGCGCCATGGGATGGTTTGATCGACTAAAAAACGGCTTAAGCAAAACCAGCAACACGCTGACCAGCGGCATCGTCCATGCCGTCACGGCACGCAAGCTCGATGACGCCATGCTCGAAGAGCTGGAGGAACTGCTCATCCTGGCCGACATGGGTACCGAAGCCGCCGCCTCGCTCATCGAAACGCTCCGCAAGCAACGCTTCGGGAAAGAAGTCACCACCGAAGAGATCAAAACCACCCTGGCTGATGCCATCGCTAAGCGTCTGGAGCCGGTCGCTTCCTCCTTGCAGCCCGACTTTACCCACACGCCGCAAGTCATCATGCTGGTCGGCGTCAATGGTGGCGGCAAAACCACCAGTGCGGGCAAGCTGGCCCATCACTTTATCCACCAAGGCAAAAAAG
>JANQHP010000096.1 GCA_028282625.1 Rickettsiales bacterium
GGCAGCACCTCCACGGCCTGCTGCATGGCCTGAAAAGTCGCCTGCAAAATATTGATCCGGTCAATCGTTTCCACCTCCACCACACCCACACCCACCTGCGCGTGCGCCACAATCGCCTCATAAAGCTCCGCGCGCTTAGAAGCCGAAAGCGCTTTGGAATCATCAATCCCCTGTGGCAGATGCGTCGGGTCCAGCACCACCGCTGCGGCCACCACCGGCCCGGCCCACGGACCGCGCCCGGCTTCATCGATGCCCGCCACCGGACCCAAGTGCCTTTGTTCCAGCGTAAAATCGGGCATGGTCTTACCGATTGCCCTGCAATCTTTTGGAGCGGTTAAACCATTTTTGCGCCTCTTCCCAATCGGGCGTCACACCGTAACCATAAAAATAGATATTGCCGACATTCCAGGCCGCCTCCACCGCGCCATTCTCGGCTGCTTCCACGTACCATCTCCTGGCTTTCTCAAAATCCTGCGGCGTCTGGAGCGTACCATTCATATAAAGATAACCGAGCATTTCCATGGCATAGACATTTTGCTGGGCCGCCGCTTTTTCATAAAGCCCAATCGCTTTGGCCTCATCTTTTTCCACCCCCTGACCAAAGCGATAGGCATCGGCCAGCATTAAATAGGCATGCACATAGCCAAGGTCGGCTGCCATCTGGTACCACGCAAAGGCTTTGGCCGGATCCTGGCTTGCAAGCCCCAGCTGCACATAGGTTTGCGCGAGAATCTCCGCAATCAAGCGCTGAACATTGCTATTGTCCGTTTCCTGCCCGAGCAAGGTAAATTGCTTGATCGCCTCTAAAATATTAGGCTCCACCCCTTTGCCATTTAAGTAGAAAAAGCCGAGCTTCACCCGCGCCAGCAAAATACCCCGCGCGGCGGCTTCACGGTAAAGCTCCACCGCTTTCCTCTCATTGGCAAACGTGCCTTCACCATATTCAAACATTTCTGCCATTTCGTAGTAGGCTTGTGGCTCCTCCTGCTCCAACGCACGCCGCAACCATTTACGCGCACGCAAAGGGTCTGGGTACCCACTCACCCCCAAGCGATAAAGCTGTGCCAACGCCACCATGGCAGGCGCATAGCCATTCTCCGCCGACTTTTCGTACCATTTTTGGGCCTGCGGATAATCCGAAAGCACATTCTCACCATAATGAAACATATAGCCCAAACTATATTGCAAGGCCCCATCCGTACCGGATTCGGCCTCCTCCATACGCTGTGAAAGCGCCTCCTCAGGAATAAGCGTAGGCTTCGCCGGTGCCGTACCCAGCTGTGTCACAATGCCCTCAAACCCAAAACTCTCTGCAGGATTGGGAGGTGCCGCTTGTGCCATCACATAAGAAGGTACAAGCCCAAGCAACAAAAACAGGAAGAAAAAGCGACGCATCAAAAACGATTCCATTGATAGGCAAGATCCAGTGCCCCGTAGGTCACGATAGCACGTGCACCTGCACGTTTACACCCAAGCAGCACTTCTTCGAGCGCAGCATGCTCATCCAAAAGACCTTGTGCGGCGGCAAGCTTTAACATAGCATAAGCACCGCTCACATGATAGGCCAACACCGGCACCTCCGAGATTTCGGCCACCGCACGTACCACATCCAAATAGAGCGTGCCAGGCTTGACCATCACCATATCCGCACCTTCCTGGATATCCAGACGCACCTCACGCAACGCTTCACTCACATTTGACGGGTCCATCTGGTAGCTGCGCTTATCCAGAGCCTGACCCAAGGGGCTAGACCCGACCGCATCACGAAACGGCCCATAAAAAGCAGAAGCATATTTCACTGCATAAGAAAGAATCAGCGTCTTGGAAAAACCCTCTGCTTCCAGCGCCGTGCGGATCGCGCCAATGCGCCCATCCATCATATCAGAGGGTGCAACAACATCACATCCGGCTTTGGCGAGCACCAGCGCCTGCTGAACCAATAGCTCCACCGTCGCATCATTGGCCACCTCACCCTGCTCCAGCACACCATCATGGCCATGCGTGGTATAAGGGTCCAGCGCGACATCGGCGATGATGCCAAGCTCTGGCATGGCTGATTTGACTTCGGCTATGGCCCGGCAGATGAGGTTGTCCGGATTTTGTGCCTCACTGCCGATTGCATCTTTCTTTTCATCTGGCACAACGGGAAACAGCGCGATGGCTGGAATACCAAGTTGGCAAGCCTTTTGTGCAGCATCGATTAAGCGATCAATGGTGAGGCGCTGTATGTCCGGCAAGTTGTTAATCGGCGTGGCCATATTGTTCCCTTCCTGGACAAAGACAGGCCAAATCAGGTCGGATACATGCAGGCGATGCTCCTGCACCAACGCACGGCTGAAGCCATGCTGACGTATTCGCCGCATGCGCACAGCAGGAAAGGCGCTGCTTGCTGAGGGTGGTGGGTATGTTTCCATGCTCAGCTTATAGCCTGTTTTGCCTGCAACGCCAAGCGTTAGCTCGGCCTAGATAATGTGTGGCCGCTAATCAACCCATCCGCGCTTTTGTAGAAAAAACATGACCCACTCTTTACCTTCTGTTTACTCTTTTGGTATAGAATAATAGAGCATTTCACACCTGCGGGGCACGCATATGGCAGAAGCATATCAACTAGAAGGTCCGGTCCAGGTCAACGCTTTTACTCAGGCATTGCATGCGTTGCGTCGGGGATATAGCCAGGAAAAAAGAGCCTTGCTGCGTCAAGGTCGGCAGGGCGGAATCACAGAAGCTGCCGCTGAGCAATATAAGCATCTGGCAGCTCAATCGGCATTGTTGGATTACGTGCTGGATGAAAGGATTGATACCACTATTCTTCAGGTGTTCAATAGAGAATTCCTTTCTGTAGAGGACAGGCAAGGCTATAGCGATAGCCATGACGATGAAGTGGAAAACATGGTGGACAATGCCTTAAAAGTACTTCAGGAGCGCAAGCCTTTGATGGATGTGCCAAGAGAAGATTTGGGCGTGCTTTGCGATCGTATCAGGCAAGCGGCGCAAGCAATCCATAAGCAAAATCTGCCGAAAAAAGAGAGTATATGGCAGCGGTTCAACCCATTGAAGGGCCTGAACCTGAACATGTTTTCCTCTCCAGGCAGAAGCAAAGCCCAAAAAGGCACCATCACGCCTTTTACAAGCCATCATAATCAAAACTTGAGTATTGCCGTCACCTCCTCTCCAGACGACCGAGTGTTTTATTGGAGGCAAATGGCCGAGATAGGCAACCCTGATCGCTTTACGGCGGCGGTGATGCTCACAACCGATCAAGATGCTGAAAAATTTGGTGCGGGCAAGCACCATCTTTTGAAAAATGAGGTTATAAAAGGGAAAGATTTCACGGCAGTGGGCGGAGGGGATCTCGTTAAAATCTCTGTGGGAAGAAAGCCTGTCGAAGAAAAAGATATAACAGTGAAAGTGTTCCAAAGAGATGAATGGGGATCGGTGGAAGGCTCGTTGCTCTTACAGTCCGGCGATCATGCAACGCGAGATATTGGCTCCAACACCTTGTTTGCATTGGCACAGGAAATCACCAACTCTCGCAAAGAAAGACAAGCATTGGTTACAGAGACCGAAGTGTCATCCACGATTGTGTTGAATTGCGTGGGAGGACGTGATCGCTCGGTGGCTGTGGCTATGGTGTTAGAGGCCTGGGATATGGTAGAGCATAACGTAGAACCCAAAATGGATTTTCTTCTGAACAAATACCAAATGATGCGCAACAATCCCGAAGCAGGTGTGATGTTTCAGGGCATGGTTGCCGATACGATTACATTGATATATGAGCATCTTGGCAAAGCAATCCCGCAGAGTCTTACAGACTGGCAGGAAGCAGCGGAAAAAATTGGAAGCAAGTTTGATATGGGTGGTCGCGATGCGGTGTCACGCGAGGCTATAGCGTATTTTAGAAAAAAACCAGAAAGAACGCCGGTAGAAAGCCGTCTGTTTTCCACACAGGATGATGTGGATGGTGTCAAGTGGCGGCTGCGAGAAATAGATATAGATAAAATTAGCGTAGAAAGTGACTTTCCAACGATCACCTTGACAACCGAAAAAGGAGAGCAGGCAGAAGTGCAGGCAGGGCAGCTAATGCTTTTAGCCAAATTCCTTGAAAAAAGGGGCGTGATTACCGTCTGTAAGAAGCGATTACCCAACATGCAAGGAGATCCGATAGATGTGACCATGCACGTGGATACACCCGATAGATTCATCGCATTGCATGAGGAGTTGGGCTTTAAGGGAGAAAACCCCAGGAAACACATCGTCAAGCGTTGCAGCGCTCAGATTGTATCACATGTGGATAATCCTAAGGAGGTGCAGGTGCGGCTTGTGCCACCTTTTAACGTGTCTGTATGGGATTTGAATAATTTGTTGGAGGGTCGCCACAAAGTAAAGGTCGAAGGAGATGCGGTGGTGCTTTCTTTTGGCGGGATTAAAGCAGCCACCAATTTTATACGCAGGGGCGAGGTGCGATATCTGGAGAATCAGTCAGAATTACGGCTGGATGAGGAGACGCAGCAACTTTCCATGGTGACCAACATTGCGATCGCACCTAAGGATATGACCAACGGTGTGACCCAATATTACTCCAACCCAGGCGTGCAGGCCTTGATTGACCGGTTCCAGGGACATATTGATGAGGCGGTGGCGCGCGCCACCTCGGCGTGGGGGCACACCCAGCGCGTCACATATAGCCCGACCTATAACAGGAAAGACAGTATGCCAGAAGCCATGCCGGAACGGGTAATGACCCAACCAGCCGCAGAGGTGGTAAGAGAAGGTGTCTTGCGTGATAGGTCTGGCATAGCGGAGCAGCCCTTCCGTGCGCATCTGCAAAACGGCCAGCTTGCTTTTTCCATAGATACAAGCAACATACCACCTTCACTGCTCCAGGCTGTTGCAACAGAATTGTCACTGCATGAGGAGCTTCATGCAAAGGCAGATCGTGTGCAGTCCATGTGGCAGGAGCGTAGAGATGCTGCCCTTAGGCCAGAAGTGGACATGGAGGTCACAGCGACAGGGCTGAAAGGCACAGACTGGAAAGGTGTGCTGGATGAACTCGATAGTGATCCAGGAAGAGAGGGTGGAGCTTCCAGAGGCTAACCTTCGGCTGGCTTAGACACTATATTTTAATCACAGTGCCTAGGGTGCGTATCTTTTATAGCAACTCGCGTACATCCGCCAGGCGTCCATGGATCGCGGCTGCAGCGGCCATGCCCGGGCTCATCAGATGCGTACGCCCGCCACGGCCCTGGCGTCCTTCAAAATTCCGGTTGGAGGTCGAAGCGCAGCGCTCTTCCGGCTCCAGGCGATCCGCGTTCATCGCCAGGCACATCGAACAGCCCGGCTCACGCCACTCGAACCCCGCCTCGGTAAAGATGCGGTCTAAGCCCTCTTCTTCGGCCTGCTGCTTCACCAAGCCACTGCCGGGCACAATCATGGCAAGCATCACATTCTCGGCCACTTTTTGCCCCTTGACCAAACCCGCCACCACGCGCAGATCTTCAATCCGCCCATTGGTGCAAGAGCCGATGAAAATCTTATCCACCTTCACATCCTGCAGCGCCGTACCGGCCTCAAGCCCCATATACTCCAGCGCGCGCTGCTTGGAGGCCCGCACGGTCTGGTTTTCAATCGCCTGCGGATCCGGCACAGAAGCAGTAATCGGTAGCACATCTTCCGGGCTCGTGCCCCACGTCACATGCGGCGCAATGTCGGCCACATCCAGCTCCACCTCCAGGTCATAATGCGCACCTTCATCCGAAGGGAGTGTTTTCCAGTAGGCCACCGCCTTTTCCCAATCCTCACCTTTGGGTGCCATCGGGCGGCCTTTGATGTAGGCAAACGTGGTCTCATCGGGCGCAATCAGCCCTGCACGTGCGCCGCCCTCAATCGACATATTGCACAGCGTCATGCGTGCTTCCATCGAAAGGCTACGCACTGCTTCCCCTGCATATTCAATCACATAGCCTGTGCCGCCAGCCGTGCCAATCTTCCCGATGATCGCCAACGCCATATCCTTGGAGGTGACACCAGGTGGCAAATCACCTTTGACAGTCACGCGCATATTCTTCGCGCGCTTTTGGATCAGCGTTTGGGTCGCCAGCACATGCTCCACCTCGCTGGTGCCAATGCCAAAGGCCAACGCACCAAACGCACCATGGGTCGAGGTGTGGCTATCCCCACACACAATGGTCATACCCGGCTGGGTGAGGCCTTGTTCCGGGCCCACAATATGCACAATGCCCTGGCGGATGTCGTGTAGCGGGAAATAGGGTACGCCAAACTCGGCACAGTTTTTTTCCAGTGCTTCCACCTGAATGCGGGAGGTTTCATCTTTAATGCCAGCTGCGCGGTCAGTCGTGGGCACGTTGTGGTCGGCCACCGCGAGCGTAGCATCCGGCCGCCGCACTGTGCGTCCCGCCATGCGGAGCCCTTCAAACGCTTGCGGGCTGGTGACTTCATGCACCAGATGCCGGTCGATATAAAAGGTACAGATATCCCCTTCTTGATGCACAAGATGCGCATCCCAGATTTTATCAAACAGGGTCCGGGGAGAGGTCACCTAAGTACGCTTCAGCCTGTTGCAACGTTTTAAGCGGCGGCTTCTTTCTTTTCGCTCGGCTTGGCCGCATCTTTCGCAGGCGCTTGGCCGGCCTTTTCCGCCTTGGATTTTGTAAAGTCCAAACGCTCCTTGATGCGTGCGGCCTTACCAAAACGTTGACGCATGTAGTAAAGCTTCGCCCGGCGCACCACACCACGGCGCACCAGCTCAATGGCTTCCACACGCACGGAATACAGAGGGAACACACGCTCCACCCCTTCGCCGTGGCTCACTTTGCGTACCGTAAAGGAGGAGTTTAACCCACGGTTCTTCCGCGCAATGCACACGCCCTCAAAGGCCTGCAAACGCTCTTTGTTGCCTTCGACGATACGCACCTGGACGCGTACGGTGTCGCCGGCTTCAAACGCGGGGATCTTTTTGGTTTCCGCCAGTTTTTCAATCTGTGCTTGCTCAAATTGCTGTAATGCATTCATGGTTCTTGCCTTCATGTTTTATTGTGCTGCTTTTGCACATATTGTTCCCACAAATCAGGCCTTCGTGCCTGCGTAATGGCTTCTGCCTGCTGCATCCGCCACGTTTTTATTGCCTCATGATCGCCCGAGCGCAGTGGGTCTGGTACCGACCTGCCTTGCCACAAAGCTGGACGCGTATAGACCGGATATTCCAGCAATGGCGCCGGATTTTCTGCTTCTTCTGGCCCAAAACGAGAGGAAAAACTTTCTTCCTCCAGCGTGAGGGGGTTCCCTAATACACCAGGAAGCGTACGAACGCAAGCCTCAATCAGCGCCTGGGCCGCACTTTCTCCGCCGCTTAGGATAAAATCGCCCAGGCTCACCTCTTCCATCCGATAATGGTCGATCACACGTGCATCCACCCCTTCATAGCGCCCACACAGCAACCCCACATGCGGGCAACCGGCCAGCTCGTCTACCAAGGCCTGGTTTAACACGCGCCCACGTGGCGAAAGATAAATCCACCGCGCCACCCCTTCTTGCGCTTCTATCGCCGGCCCCACCACATCCGGGCGCAGCACCATGCCCGCGCCTCCGCCAAAGGGGCGGTCGTCCACATTCTGATGCTTGTTGGTGGCAAAATCACGGATATTGCAGGTGTGAAGCTGCCACTGCGCACCCAGCGCCTTGCCGGTGAGCGCATGGCCCAGCACGCCGGGGAACATCTCTGGAAAAAGAGTGAGCACAGTAACGTGCCACGGGCTGGCAGGTTGTTGCTTAGGCATCGGGACTTGATTGGTTGGGTTCAGGTTGGACCCAGATATCTTCAGGTTTGACGAATACAAGGAAGCCTTGCTCGGTTTGCACTTCAGGGAAGGTCTCTTTGTTAAAGGGGTACATTTCTTCAATGGTGCTTCCCGCTTCGTTTAGTTGCAATTCCAGCACATCCCCCGCACCAAAATGGTGGCATGCCAGCACCTTCCCTACCACCTCACCTTCCGGCGTATGCACGCTTAAACCCTGCAAATGCTGGTAATAGTAGCTTTCAGGCTCTTGCAACACCGGCAGCACGGCCTCAGGCAGAAACAGGGTCTGCCCTCGCAGCCCTTCCGCCTCTTCTCGGCTGTCTACACCCTCTATCACCGCAAGAAACTGATGCTGATGCGGCTTTAGAGCAGTAATCTGCCATTTTTTACCAGATGGGTCCACAAGCGGATGCTCCGTCAAAAGCGCGCTATCTTCCAGCAGCAGCTCCAGCACAAGCTGCCCCTTTAGCCCATGAGCCCTACCCAGGCGCACCGCAGGCATATGACCTGAAGGGGGTATCGTGTGTGAACGGTGTTTAGCTACCGGCAATTGTCATCTGCTCCACACGCAAAGTGGGTGCGTTGATGCCATAATCAAACGCCAGATCGTTCGCCGGCGTGATCGTCTGAAGCATCGTCCGCAGATGGCTGGCAATCGTAATCTCATGCACCGGATAGGCGATCTGCCCCTGCTCAACCCAAAAACCGGCTGCACCCTGGCTGTAATCCCCCGTCACCTTGTTCACCCCCATGCCAAACAAGTCGGTAATGAGCAAGCCCTGCCCCATCTCTGCCATCAGCGCGTCTTTGGAAAGCGTGCCCGCTGCCATATACAAATTGGTCGCGCTTGGTGAGGGCGGCGACGCAAGCCCGCGTGCCGCGTGGCCGGTGCTGCTCTGCCCTAAGCGTCGCGCGCTGCGGCTATCAAGCAGCCACGTTTGCAGTCTGCCCTCCTCATCCAGCAGGGCACGCTTGGCACACGCCACACCTTCACCGTCAAACCATTGCGAGCGCAGCCCTCGCTTTCGCAGCGGATCGTCGTATATCCCAACGCCTGCCGGGCAAATCACCTCGCCCATCGCCTCGCTTAAAAAACTGCTGCCGCGTGCCACCGCTTCCCCGTTAACGGCCGAGGCAAAGATGCCCACCAGCGAGCGTGCGGTGCGCGGCTCAAAGAGCACAGGAAAGCTCCCACTCTTGATTTTGCGGGGAGCAAGCCGCGCCACCGCACGCGTAGCCGCCTCCACTCCCACCGTTTCGGGTGCAGGCAAATCCTGGGCGAAACAGGTGCTGCGATAGGCGTAATCCGTTTCCATCCCGCCTCCTTCTCCGGCAAGCACCGCGCAGGAAAGACCATAATGGCTCTCTTCTGTGCCTTGCATAAAGCCCTGGCTCGTCGCAAGAAGGCTTTTGCTACACCCGTAGCTGGCTTCTGCCCCATCGGAATTGGTCACGCCCTCTACCGCACGCGCCGCCTCTTCTGCGGTTTCCGCCTGGGTACGACACCAATCCAGCGAAGGCTCACCCAAAGGGTCAAAAAGCTCCAAATCAGGTACCCGCTCTTCTTTAAAAAGTTGGCCTTCCTCCGCTAACCCGGCATAAGGATCCGTGGGGGCCGCACGCGCCATCGCCACGGCACGTTCTGCCGCCGTTTTTACGTCAGGCTTTTCCCATGAACCCATGGACACCAACGCCTGACGGTAGCCCTCTTTGTCCGCCACAAGCACACGCAAACCAAGACCGCGTGATTCCGCCCGTTCGCTATGCTCAGGTTTCCCCAAACGGCAGCTATAGGAAAGCGCGGTCTCATGACTGACCAGCACATCGGCCTCATCCGCGCCCATCTCTTTTGCAAGACCAAGCGCCTGCTCCGCCGCATCCACCATGCGTGTATCCGTTTTATGTTCCATCAGGTTTAAGGCCGGCTAAACATTTTTACATCCGGGTGAAAGGGTACAGGGATACTCTGGTCACTGCAACGGCAACTTTGGATATCCTGGCTCCAGCAATGCAGGCTTGCCCCTTTGGTCGTACACCGCAGATGCGCGGCCGGGTTGTTGTTAATGCGTCGCTCAAGCGGCAACGCACCGTACCATTGCAAAGCACTCACGCCCTCTGGCGGTGTGGCAAAGCGTGGCGCCACACCCAGCTCACGGTCCAGTTCACGCGCTCGCACTGCCGGACGCAAGCGTCCCCCAGGCCCCATCTGACGCGTAGTATAAACAGGCTCGCTTCGGTCGTAATATGCCTCCACCCCACCAAGGCAAGCCCGCTCCACACATTGCCAATAGGTCGCAAGCGGCGTTGCGCAGGCCTCCTGGCCTTGCGCGCAGGAAGCGTGCTGCCCGGCAGGAGCCTTACACACGAGATTCACACATAGCTGGTAGCGGGTTAGCAGATCCGCACATTCCACCTTGCCCGCCTCACAATGCGGGTTTACATCGATCGGTCTGGAACAGGTATCCTCCATACATTCCCAATAAAGATCAGGCTGACGCTGCAACGCGCGGCATTTGCGCTGACCAATATCGCAGGCCTGCTTGCCCTCGCCCACCGAGCGCAGGGTAAACCATTCCTGACGCGCATCTTGCGAAGAAAGCGCCTGCGGGCACACAAGTTCCATGCAACGCTGGTATTTGGCCGGGTCCCGTGCCAATGGCGCGCAACGCTCCACACCCTCCCCGCAGGAAGCCATCGATGCATCGGGCGCAGCCCACGCCGGTGCATGCGCCGCAAAAAAACCTAGGCAAAACAGGCTAAACACCACCACATAGCACCAGGGAGCGCGTATTGTCATCGCCTTATGGCTTGCTTTTAAGGGCACGCGCACGGTTCTGCTTTAAACGCGCAAAATCCGCATCCGCGTGGTAGGAAGAACGGGTCAGCGGCGTCGCAGAAACCAGCAAAAACCCCTTGGCATAAGCCATTTCTTCGTAGGATTGAAACTCGTCGAGCGTCACGTAGCGGTCGATCGGCGCATGCCGTGGGGTGGGCTGCAGATATTGCCCAATCGTCAGAAAATCCACCTCGGCGCTGCGCAAATCATCCATCAGCTGGTAGACTTCCTCTTTTGTCTCCCCAAGCCCCACCATCAAACCGGACTTGGTAAAGCCGCTTGGCACCAGTTCCTTGGCTTTTTGCAGCAAGCGAAGCGAGTGAAAATAGCGCGCACCCGGCCGGATGGAAGGATACAAGCTCGGCACCGTCTCAATATTATGATTAAACACATCCGGACGGGCGGCCATCACAATTTCCAGCGCGCCTTCCTTCCCTTTAAAGTCGGGGGTAAGCACCTCCACCGTGGTGCCCGGCGCCTTGTGACGCACGCGCAAAATACATTCGGCAAAATGCTGCGCACCGCCATCGGAA
>JANQHP010000173.1 GCA_028282625.1 Rickettsiales bacterium
CGCCTCGTAGCCTTGATCGGTGCGGTCTTGAATCTGGAGCTTAAATCCACCGACCGTGCCAAGGCCGCGCACCGGCGGTGGTGGGAAGATCGCAATAAAGGCCTCCTCAATCCCGTGATATTGCTGTTGCAATTGCTGGCTGATGGCAAAGCCGGAAAGGGATGGGTCGGTCCGTTTTTCAAATGCGTCTAAGGTAACAAAAACAATGCCGGCACTGGAGGAGTTGGTAAAGCCGTTAATGGAAAGGCCAGGAAACGCCACGGCTCCGGTCACGCCTGGCGTGGCAAGGGCGATCTCTGACATTTCACGGATGACCGCTTCGGTACGGTCAAGCGTGGCGCCATCGGGCAGTTGCGCAAAGCTGATGAGATACTGCTTATCCTGCGCCGGCACAAAGCCGCTTGGCACGGCCTGAAACATGCCATAGGTGGCAACAAGCAAAGCAAGATAGACGCCCATGCCCACGCTTCGTCGCTTGATCAGCTTTGTCACGCTGGTGGCATATTGCTCGGATTTTCGGTGGAAAAAGCGGTTAAACCAGGCGAAGAAACCGCCAAACCAGCGTTCCATACCACGCGTGAGCCAGTCTTGCGCTTCCCCTTTGGGTTTGAGCAGCAGGCGTGACATCGCCGGACTTAAGGTGAGTGAGTTGCACGCAGAAATAAAGGTGGAGATGGCAATGGTGAGTGCAAATTGCTGGTAAAACTGGCCGGTCAGACCACTGATAAAGGCAATAGGAATAAACACGGCCAGCAGCACCAGCGTGGTGGCAATAATCGGGCCTGTGACTTCCCCCATCGCTTTGATGGTGGCCGCACGCGGACGGAGCCCTTCCTCGATATTGCGCTCCACATTTTCCACGACGATAATGGCATCATCCACCACGATGCCAATGGCTAAAATCAGGCCAAAAAGCGAAAGCACATTGATGGAAAAACCAAAGAGATGCATCAAGGCAAACGTACCCACAATGGAAACCGGCACCGCAAGCAGGGGAATAATGGCCGCACGCCAACGCTGCAAAAAGAGAATCACCACCAGCACGACCAGGGCAACGGCCTCCAGCAGCGTTTTGATCACCGCACGGATGGAGCCTTGCACGAAAACGGTGGGGTCATAGACCACGCTGTAATCCAGCCCTTCGGGGAAATTGGCTTGTAACTCCGCCATTTTGGCACGGACAGTAGAAGAGATATCCAGCGCATTGGCGCCGGGTGCGGCAAAAATTGGGATGGCAACCGCGCTTTTGTTGTTCAGCAACGAGCGCAGCGCATATTCGGACGCACCCAATTCCACGCGGGCGACATCCTGCAGGCGGGTGACCTGCCCATCGTCCCCGATACGCACAATGATTTGCTCAAATTCTTCGGGTGTTTCAAGCCGTCCCTTGGCGTTGATCGGAAGCTGCAGGTCCACATGTTCGGCATAGGGTGGGCCGCCAATGACGCCGCTTGCCACCTGGATGTTTTGCTTTTGCACCGCGCGCACCACATCGTTTGGGGTGAGCTGCCGCTCGGCCAGTTTTTCCGGATTGAGCCACAGGCGCATGGCATAATCGCCCGCCCCAAAGAGGCGCACCTGCCCCACCCCTTTGATTTTTGCCAGCTCATCTTTGACATTGAGCACGGCATAATTGCGCAGATAGAGCATGTCGTAACGTGCGTTGGGGGAGGTCAAATGGACCACCATGGTCAGATCCGGCGAGCTCTTGATGACCGAGACGCCTAATTGGCGTGTGACATCGGGCAGACGCGGCAAGGCCTGGGATACACGGTTTTGCACCATCTGCTGCGCCAAGTCCGGATCGGTGCCGATTTCAAAGGTCACCGTGAGGGTCATCTTCCCGTCCGTGGTAGACTGGGAATACATGTAGATCATGCCTTCCACCCCGTTGATTTGCTCCTCCAGCGGTGCGGCCACGGTTTGTGCCAGCACTTTGGGGTTGGCGCCTGGAAACTGCGCGTTGACGACCACCGAAGGGGGTGACACTTCCGGATATTCGGAGATCGGCAACTGGAAGAGCGCGATCAGCCCGGCCAAGAAAACGACAATGGAAAGACTGCTGGCAAAGATCGGCCGGTCAATGAAAAAGGTGGAAAGGTTCATCGGCTCATCTGTGAGAAGGAGAAGGTGGAGGAAGGGGCGTTACGCGTTCCAGCCGCCATCCACATTGAGGGTGGCACCGGTGATGTAGCTTGCGCCGGGCCCGGCTAAAAAGGCGACGGTGTGGGCAATGTCTTCCGGGGTGCCGTAGCGCCCGAGCGCGGTCATGTTTTTCATAAATTCTGCCCCGGGATTTTCGCTGTTATCGGGGTTCATTTGCGTGTGAATGGGACCAGGCTGCACGGCATTGACCAGGATGGATTTTTGCCCCAAATCCTTGGCCCAACTACGCGCCAGGCCGGTGGCCGCAAATTTGGACGCGTTGTAGATGCTTAGATTCGGCGCGCTGGCCCGTTCGCCCAGCACGCTGCTAATCACGATAATGCGGCTGCCCGGCTTCATATGTGGCACCAGCGCGTGCGTGAGCGCATAGATACTTTCCACATTGACCCGCAGCACACGCTGCAATTCTTCTAACCCATGCTCTTCGATCGGCCCTGCGGTAAAAACGCCGGCATTGTGGACCAGGATATCCGGTGCGCCGTGCTCTTTTAAGAAGGCAGCGGCAAAAGGCGCCATGCTTTCGGGCGCATTGGCATCAAGCAGGTGGGCCTGCCCGCCGATGTCACGGGCGACGGCTTCGGCTTCTTGCTTGGAGCTGCCATAGGTCAGGTGCACGCGTGCCCCTTGGGCGGCCAGCAGGCGTGCTGTGGCCTCACCAATGCCGCGGCTTCCGCCTGTTAAGAGAACGTTTTTGTGGGCGAGAACGGTCATGGTCAAGTCTCCTTGGTAGGTTGGGAAAAGGGGAGTGGTAAGCATAGATGGGTGTTAAGGCGTTGGTGCGGCTAAGGGTATAGCTTCCACCGGGTTGACCTTCATGCCCGGACGGACGCGCTGCAGGCTGTTGACCAGCACCCTTTCTTCTGCCGCCAGGCCGCTTTGGATCACCCGTTTGCCTCCAACCGAGCGCCCCAGCGTGACTTCACGGTAGGTTATTTCTCCCTCCGGGGTCACGATATAGACATATTTCTTATCCTGATCGGTGCGAATCGCTTTCTCGCGCAGGAGCAAAGTCGGCTGCGCGTCGCCTGAGCCAAGCCTCACATTGGCATACATGCCAGGCACGAGCGCGCCATCGCTATTTTCCAGCACGGCCCGCGCACGAATGGTACCCGAGGCGGTATCAAGCTGATTGTCAAAGGCGTGGAGCGTGCCGTAATAGGTAACAGCTTCTTCGTCTGGCAGGTGAAGCTCTACTGGCATGGCAGCACCTTTGGCCTGGCGTACGGTGTGCAGGTAGGTGTGTTCGTCCACATCAAACGCGGCGTAAAGACGCTCCGTGGAAACAATAGAGGTGAGCACCGGTGCCCCGAGCCCGGCCTGTACGACATTGCCTACGGTGATTTCCGCGCGACTGATCCGCCCTGTGACCGGTGCCTGGATGTGCGCATATTCCAGGTTCAGCGCGGCGTGTGTGAGGGCAGCCTCGGCGGCATCCACCTGCGCCAGCGCCACATGATAGGCGTTGCTGGCAGTATCAAAGCGGCTGTTGGAGACCACTTTTTTGCGGAGCAGATTCTTCGCACGGTCAAGCTCGATGCGCGCGAGCTCAGCTTCCGAATGCGCGACGGCCAGATTGGCTTTGGCGCGTGCGAGTTCGGCTTGATACGGGCGCGGGTCGATCACAAAAAGCGGTGCGCCTTGTGGTACAATCGTGCCTTCTGTGAAAAGGATTTCGGTAATGGTGCCACTGACCCGTGGCCGAATCTGTACGTGCTCCACCGCTTCCAGACGTGCCGGAAAGCGGCTCCAGTGGCGGACCTGCTGCTCTTTGAGGGTGATGACTTCCACGTCGGGTGGCGGGGTGGCGGCCTCAGCACTGGAAGCTTCAGCCTTGCTCATGCCATGCAGCAGGGCGCCTGCCAGCAGTGCCAGGCCACAGAAGCCAGCCAGCCAGAGTGCGGAAGAGAGGCGAAAGGAACGTTTTTCAAACATGGTATGAAGAAGCTAGTTTTTTCTCGATTGGTACAATATGTGGGGTTAGCATACATACCGATCGGTATGTGTCAAGTGCTGTGGTAAAAAAATATGCGCTTTAATATGCGATTTTAGTGGTGGAGGGGGATATGGTGGCTTGTGGTGCGGGCTTGATGTGCGCTTACGCTGGGCGCTTGTTCTGGTGCCGATAGGCCTGCTTCAGCCCAACCAGGCGATAGAGCGCCTCGGGTAGGTCTTCCTTCACAATTTCAAGGTCATACATCACGCGCCCATAGAGCAACAGCCCCATCACATATTGGTACAGCATTCGCCCAATTTGCGTGGGATCCCCCTCTTCTTCCAGCAGATTGTCTGCCTGCAATCCTCGCACCAACGCGGCGTTATATTGGATAGCTTTTTCTGCCATCTCCTGCGCGGCCTGACGCACTTTTTGCTCGCCGGTGCCCGCCTGCCCGCCAGCGGTAAAAAAGGGACAGCCCGAGACAGGGTTTTGGTCAGACGCAGGATTTTCCTTCTGTTTTTCAATCACAAAGGTAATGAGATTTTCCAATTGTTCCAGCGGGGTAAAGCTTGGAGAATAGAGATGGTCTAGCTGCTGTCGCAGATGCTCCCAGTAATAGCATGACGCTTCGTAAAATAAGTCTGCCTTGCTATCAAAATAATGGTAAAAGCTGCCCTTGGTGACGCCGGCCTGCTTGCTGATGGCGGCTACGCCCACATTGGCATAATTGCTTTGCCAGATCAGTGCAATGGCGGTCTCCATCAAGCGGTGTTTGGTGGTGGTTTGGTTTTGCATGGCAATATCAACAGGGTGCTTAAAAAGGACCTAGAGGCAATTATACCTACCGGTTGGTATGTTGTCAAGACGAAGAGGGTATGAGGGACCATAGGCCACAGAACGCGCTTGTAAGGAGCGTTTGAAACATGGTAGATGTTGGCGTGGAGGTCTACCATGCGCCATCACACGCGCCTGCTTCATACCAGGCGGTTTTTGCCACTTTTTATCACCCAGTTTTTTGGGGCGTTTAACGACAACGCCTTTAAAAATGCGTTTTTGATCTGGTTTACCTACGACGTGGCAGTTCAAGATGGGCTGGATGCCCCGATGATGGTCACACTTGCTGCAGGCCTTTTTATTTTGCCGTTTTTTCTCTTTTCTTCCACGGCCGGACAAGTGGCCGATGCCTATGAGCGCGCCTGGCTTACCCGGAAAATCAAGCAAGTTGAAATCGTTTTGATGGTGGCGTGTGCGGTGTGTTTTGTGCTTGAGAGTGTCTACGGATTGCTTGTGGTGCTCTTTTTGATGGGCGTGCAATCCACCTTTTTTGGGCCGATCAAATATAGCCTGCTGCCGGTACATCTGCGGGACGAGGAGTTGATTGCCGGGAACGGGATGGTGGAGGCTGGGACCTTTATGTCGATCCTGCTTGGCACCATTTTTGGCGGGTTGGTGATCCGCATGGAACATGGTGTGGCGCTGCTTTCTTTTGGCCTTGTGACGTTTGCATGCGTGGGGTGGCTGGCCAGCCGATCGATTCCTAAGGCGGAGGTTGGGGACGCGGATTTAAAGATGCGCTGGAATATGGCCGCAACCACCTGGGAGATTCTGAAATATGCACGCCACACGCCTGCGATGTGGTTTTGTGTGCTGGGTATTTCATGGTTCTGGCTGGTGGGCGCCACGTTCCTCACGCAAATGCCGACCTATACCAAAGAGGTGGTGGGGGGCAACGCGCAGGTGGTGACCTTGTTCCTCACGCTGTTTTCTATCGGCATTGGGCTCGGTTCGGTGTGGTGCCATCGGCTGTTAAAGGGCGAGATTCATGCAAGGCTGGTGCCCTGGGGCTGCCTTGGCATGAGTTTTTTCATCGTAGATTTTTACCTGGCAAGTATGGCCTACCCGCTTGCTTCTGATGCCCATCCGGTGGGCGTTGGCGCTTTTTTTGAAGGGTCGATCCATGGTTGGCGCATTGTGTTGGATCTGCTTGGGCTTTCCATCTGTGCGGGGATCTATATTGTGCCGCTCTATACCTTGCTCCAACATCGTGGTAGAGGGGCACATTTGGCGCGTATGATTGCGGCCAATAACGTGATGAACGCGCTGCTGATGGTGCTTGGAAGCTTCGGCGCGCTGGCGCTTTTTGCGCTTGGGTGGCAGGTCACAGAGATTCTGCTTGCAGTAGGCGTGCTGAACCTGCTGGTCTTTTTCAAGATACGCGGTGTGGTCAGGAGCGGGGCGCTATAGTGGGTGAATGCAGGGCCTAGACCCCATGCATGCTTTAAGCTTTTGAGTAAATGAAGGGTGGTACGCCTTGGAGGGCGTTATTCGAACCTGTCGGGAGTTTAAGTTATTGATTCTGCAGCTTCCTCGATACAGGTTCAAATGAAACTTCGTCAACTTATTTAGGAGAGTGGCCATATTTTGCCAATATTTCGAGCAACGCTTCTCTCTTTCTCCCAAGTAAAACGTCAAATATTGAATCCACACCATCGGAAATGGAGGGATCTGCATTTGCCTTTAATAGCAATTCCAGAATTTTTATATATCCATTTCGAGCAGCCTTGAAAAAAGCGGTTTCTTCTAAATCATCTTGTAGATTTACATCAGCCCCGTTCTTAATGAGCAATTTGACTGTATCCTCATAGCCTAATTGAGCGGCATGCATTAATGGGGTAGTGTCAGAATCACAACGCGTGTTTATATTTGCACCGTGTTTTAATAACCATTCAACTTCAGAAATGTTATTTTCTACTACAAGATAATGAAGTGTCGTTTCTCCAACAGAAGTTTTTGATTCTAGCAAATGAGGTTGTTCAGCAAGCAGCTTAGCTGCCGCCTCTTCACTTGAGAGAAGTGCTTTAATAAGTACATACGCATCATTACTTTCTTTCATAATCAATAGCTTAAATGTTCTAACAATGGTGCTACGACAGCCCCGACTTTTTCTTCTTTTTCCAGATGATGGCATCGACGATATAATGGTGGAAATTGACCGTCATGTAGATCACCAACACCATGGGTATGGCAGTATATAATTGAGAGGTGAACTCTACAATCCTTAAGACGGCATAAAAAATTGCGGTAATGCACAAACACATTATCACATAAGTCCAGAATTTGCCATCCTGGCTGATGGTGGAGATAAATTTTTGCTCAAGGTCGATGCCGCGCTTGAAGCGGTTGTTATTTTGTAGCCACACAAACCCAATATACTGCGCGTTATGCCATATATTCAGCACGATCCAGCCATAGTTGATGTTTTCGGTCCACAAATAGCCGACTGCAAAAATGATGTGATGGGTTATCATGTAATATACGTAGGGCAGGCTTAATTGATGCTGGCGATATTGCGCGATCCATTGTTTGATTTGTAGCGCGATGGCCACCCCGCTTGCTGCCATCGCTAAAACGACTATTTCATAGGCAACCGGAAAGGTTTTGACGTCTAAAAACAGGAAGGTTTCCGGGTTTTGATAGGAACGATACAAAATGCCTGTGAGGGGGATGAGATAGAGCGCATAGGTGTTGATGTCGCGCCAGGGTTGGGTGAGGGTGCCGGATTTTGCCATATAAAACCGAGCAATCCCGTAACTCTGTCTTGTATAGTGAAACCACTGCCAATAAAGATACGTGGTGGCAATCACCCAGGGGCCCATGGTGATGGTGGCCAGGATGGTCACACCCAGCACGATGATTGGCAGCTGCAGCACTAAAAAACGGTGCTTTTGGATGCTTTTGATGGAAAAGGCGATGCGGGTATAGGTGGCAATGACATGGTGGTAGCCAAGAAGCCATAGATTGATGAGCAACACGATCGCAAAGATGTATGGGTCTATCTGAACCAGATAGCCTGCCGCGATGGCCACGACGGGAATCATCACCAAAAAGGGGAGATCAAAACTTGGCCCCCGAAGCCACCCTTTTGTTGCTGCCCGTTCCATCACAAAAAACTTTTACCCCCCTCTTTTTCCTTAAGCGATGCGTTGCCTTCGTTTTTGTATGTGCCGATCCATACCATACCATAAAATGAGGGCAAAGAGGTGACTGAGCGCAAAGGAAAGCGCAAAAAACCCCATGGTTCTTACAGGCACGCTTCCTTCAAACGCCACCAAAACGCACAGACCGGCTAAAATATGCACCAGAAAAAGCGGGTAGGAAAGATCGCCGGCCAAGCGGTCCAATTTCTGGATGAAAGGTGGCAGATGGGCGATTTTGATGCGGCTTAGGTAGTGGATCACTGCAATATTGAGCACCAAG
>JANQHP010000197.1 GCA_028282625.1 Rickettsiales bacterium
GGTAGACCTGGTCCTGGTGCTGCTACTTTCGGCTTCCATCGGGCTGCGCCTTGCACGCTTGTGGCTCGCGCGCCGGCAAGGCTCGGTTGGTTCCCGCCTGCAAACACGGGTATTGCTCTGGTTTGGCATCGTCGCGGTCGCCCCGGCCATTATCATCGCTGGGTTTTCCATCTTCTTTTTTAACTTCGGAATCCAATCCTGGTTTCACACCCGCGTCAGCACCGCGCTGGAAGCCTCGCAGGCCGTGGCCGAAGGCTATTTGCGTGAGCATAAAAATGCCATTGAGGCCGACGTACTGATTGTTGCCAACGAGGTGAATCGCAACGCAGAGCGCTTTCAGCAGGATGCCGACCAGTTTCGCGCGGCCCTGCACGCGCTTGCCGCAGTGCGGCAATTGACCGAAGCGTCGGTTTTTCGTTTGGAAGATACCGAATATAATCCGGAACAGACCATGGTCACCCTGCCACTTGGTGAACGGCGATTGCAGCTGCCAAGCGACCTGATGCAGCGCGCGAAACAGGGCGAGTTGGTGGTGATGAAAACCGACAAGGACGATCGGGTGCGCGCCTTGTTGCGTCTGCACCGCCTTGATAACACCTATCTGGTGGTGGGGCGCAATGTCGACCCGCAAGTGCTGGGTCACATGCAGCAAGCCCAAGGCTCGTTCAAAGCATACCGCACCTTACAAGAAGGCATCGGTCAGTTGCAGATCCGCTTCACCTTCATTTTTATGGCCGCCGCCCTGCTGGTGCTGCTCACCGCGCTTTGGGCCGGCATGCTCTTTACCGGTGAGTTGGTCACGCCGATTACCGCATTGGTGCATGCCACACGCAAGGTGGAAGAAGGCAGGCTGGATACACGTGTCACCCCCGGTCCAGAAGACGATGAGATCGGCACCTTAGGGCGTGCCTTTAACCGCATGACATCCGAACTTTCCGCTCAGCAGGAACATCTCAAAGAGGCCCACGCGCAGGCCGATGCCAGGCGCCGCTTGCTGGAAGCCGTGTTTTCCGGCGTGTCCGCAGGCGTGTTGGTGCTTGGTCGCACGCGTCAGGTCACCCTATATAACCGGTCCGCTGCCGATATGCTGGCCCGAAAAGACCGCAAGCTAGAAGGCGCGAACATACAGGACCTGCTGCCAGATACCAGCGCGCTGCTGGACCAAAGCCATGCCACTGGGCGCCCGCTACACAGTAAAATGGAACTGGCGCATGCCGGCCGCACCCGTACCTTTAACATCCATGTGGTGCCGGAAATGTTTGTGGGAGAAATTGAGGGCTATATTGTGACACTCGACGATATCACCGACCTGCTGGCCGCGCAAAAAACCGCCGCCTGGTCGGATGTGGCGCGGCGCATTGCGCATGAAGTCAAAAATCCCCTCACCCCCATCCATCTGGCCAGCACGCGTATTCAGCAAAAATACCGTGATTTTGTTCCAAGCAAGGAGCAGGAAGGGTTTGACCGCTACACCGAAACCATCATGCGGCAGGTCACACGCGTGCGCCATATGATTGATGCGTTTTCACAATTCGCACGGATGCCAGCGCCAGAAAAAACCTCCATGGATGTGGTGAAAACCGTCAAGCAAACCGTGTTTGCCCAGCAGGTAGTCTACCCGCACATAACCTATGATCTCCATCTGCCAGAAAAGCCCCTGCCTCTGCACGCCGATGCCAACCAGCTGGAGCAGGTGGTGATGAATATCCTCAAAAATGCCGCCGAGGCCTTGCTGGAATCAGACCCCTTGCCGGAACAGGCTCCCTGCATCCATATTCGCATGGCGCCTAAGCAGCATGGTGTGGAAATCACCTTCACGGATAACGGACCAGGCTTCCCCGATGCCATCTTGCACCAGGCCACCGAACCTTATGTCACCACACGGGAACACGGTACGGGGCTTGGGCTTGCCATTGTACAAAAGATCATCAGCGACCATGGCGGCACCATCACCCTGGCCAACCAAACCGACCCCAAAAGCCGCGGCGCGCGCATTACCCTATGGCTTCCGCTAGAGCCACCCATCACGACTTAAAATCTATCCCAAGCACCGCCTGCATGCGTTCTGATTGCTAAAGCCTGAGATTGGCTTTATATAAGACGTTAACACATACAACATATTGCCACGCGAACATTCATGCCTTCTGCCACCGCAACACGCTCGAACGGACCCAAAGCCACCGAAGAACTGCTGCGTAGTGCACAAAAGGTGCTGGCCACCGAACAGCAGGGCTTGCAGGCACTTCAAGATTGGCTGGGCGACCCCTTTGTGCAGGCGGTCGAGCAGCTTTTTGCGACCAAAGGGCGCATTATTGTCAGCGGCATGGGAAAAAGTGGCCATATCGCCCGCAAAATCGCGGCGACCTTTGCCTCCACCGGTTCCCCCGCCCTTTTTGTGCACCCGGCAGAAGCAAGCCATGGCGATCTGGGCATGATCACCCCGCAGGATGTCGTGCTGTTGCTTTCCAACTCGGGCGAAACCTCCGAGCTGGGCGATATTCTGGCCCATGCGGCGCGTTTTTCCGTACCGCTGATTGGGGTGGCCAGGCGGTCCGGGTCGATGCTAAGCGAGGCGGCGGATGTGGCGCTTATCTTGCCCGAAACCCCGGAAGCCTGCCATGTCGGCGCGCCGACCACTTCCACCACGATGATGCTGGCACTTGGGGACGCGTTGGCGGTGGCACTGCTGGAACGCAGGGGGTTTGATCACGAGGATTTTGGTACCCTGCATCCAGGCGGCAAGCTCGGCGCCAAGCTGATGCGCGTGGATCAGCTCATGCATCGTGGAGACGCATTGCCGCTGGTGCAAGAAGGGACGTTGATGAGCGAGGTGCTGCTGACCATGACCGCGGGCAAGGTGGGATGTGCGGGTGTAACAGACAAAGCCGGCACGTTGGTCGGCGTGATCACCGATGGGGATTTGCGTCGCCATATGGCCGAAGATCTGCTGCGCCAGGAGGCGAGCCACATCATGACCTCCAAGCCCATTACCGTGGCGCCACACATTTTAGCGGTGCAAGCGCTCAAGATCATGGAAGACAACGCCATTGGCGCACTTTTCGTGGTAGAAAACAACCAGCCGGTGGGCGTGCTGCATCTGCAAGATGTCCTGCGTGCCGGCGTGGTCTAGACACTGTTGTGACATCCTATGGATTAAAAGAGCGAGGAAAGATATGAACGCATTACGCACCGTGATCGTACCCGTTAACCCCGATGGCTGGCTGTTTGTTGGCATCTTTGCTATTGCAAGCCTCATCCTTTTTGCGCTGTGGGAGCCCCTCGGATGGGTCGGCGTGGTGCTGACGGCCTGGTGCGTCTATTTTTTCCGCGATCCCGACCGCGTGGTGCCGCAAACCGAAGGCCTGGTCTTAAGCCCGGGCGATGGCGTGATCTCCGCCATCACCGATGCCCCTCCACCCCCAGAGCTGGAGATGGGCGAAGAACCAAGGGTGCGGATCAGCGTGTTCCTCAATGTCTTTAACGTGCATGTGAACCGTGTGCCAGTCGCCGGCGAAGTGCGCAAACTGCACTACCATGCCGGCAAGTTTTTCAATGCCGCGCTGGATAAAGCAAGCGAACACAACGAACGCCAGTCCATCTGCATTACCACGGCCAAGGGGAAGGACGTGGCCTGCGTGCAGATTGCCGGCCTCGTGGCACGGCGCATCATCTGCCGCTTGAAAGAAGGGCAGCACGTGGTGGGCGGCGCGCGCTTCGGGCATATCCGTTTTGGCAGCCGCGTGGATGTGTACCTACCGCCCGGCGTGGCGCCAAGCGTGGCCGTGGGTCAGCTCGCCATCGGCGGAGAAACCATCCTGGCCAACCTCCATGCCTCTGAAAACATCGTGCACGAAACCATTGCGCTTTAACGTAGATTTAAGTCACTGGATCCCGTGACCTAAGCCGCGGGATAACGCGGCAAAACCGTTGCCACAAGCAAAACTACCTGCATCTTTATGTTTTGTTAACCTATCTGGCGCTAAGATGGTGTGATGGCCTGCGATGCGGGTCAGGTTTAGATATGCAAGAACACCATCGGCGATATGGCACAAAACGAACCCAAATTTACCTTCTCGGTCTATCAGGAAGATGGCCAATTGCTGGCCGCACTGGCACAAGAGGTGTCGGAGGCAAGGCTAAGAATCACCTCAAATTGGGGTGAACATCTGTGTAACTCACTTCGTAGTAAAATAGTAGATTCAGAACACACCAATACAGCAGACGAACTTCGCAAACTTTTTGCCCCTACGCTTAAGGAAGCACAGGATCCAGACACATCTGCCCTATCCAGGCAACTAGCGGCTAAAATGCTGCATCAGGCCTTGGAGCGTTCCGGCGAGGATGTGCTGGTTGCCTTAGATGACATGGAATCCGCATTTAGCCTGATCAAGCCTGCTTTGGAACATGGTTCTTACCAAAAAGCCGGGCCGATTGAAGGGACGGATGAGGTGCGCCCGACCCACAATCTCATCATTCAAAAGAGAAGTAGTGGTACGGGCATGAGGGCGCAGGGGCGATTACCTGCTGGTGCTTCAGAAGGTCCGGCGGTGCAGAGACATTCTGGGAGATATCCCGAAGGGTTTGAGAATTTCCCCGAGAATATCAAACAAGAACTGCAGCACTTTATGGACAAGGAAGATCAAAGGGCTTTGATTTTAGATGGAAACCCTGGTGAGTTTTGGGCTCGTCCTTCTTTGAGTGAGGCGCAACTGGAATCCGTCCTCACATGGGCGGGTGAGCGGCATGATGGAATCACATCTCTTCGTATTCAAAGGATGCGAGACATCACACGCATTCCGGATTTGGATCAGCGCTTTCCTAATTTAGATACCCTCATTATCGGCCGTAATGATGACGTGAAAGAGATTGGGGCGCTACCATCGGGGCTGACCACGGTGCACATCTGGCAAAATGAGGATTTGGAGGCTTTCCCAGACATGGGACATTTGACGAAGCTTGAAGAACTGGGCCTAGGGTATAATCGCAAAGCAATAGACCATGTGCCGGGGCTTGAGAAGCTTCATAATCTAACAAGTTTGAAGATTCATGACCAAAGCCTGCAAAAAACGATAGACCTCTCTGATTTGGAAGAACTTCAACATGTTAGCCTTATGTACAATCAACTTTCAAATGTAAGATTGCCTATTTCGGGCAAGCTGACATCTGTGAATTTGAGCAACAACCAGTTGCAGCATGTGCCAGAATTTTCGCACGATCTAGAGGAAGTTGCCATCGATAATAATCCGCTTGTATCACTAGAAAATCTTCCTATCGCTAAAACCATTGGTATCCATCAACCGCAAATACCGATGCTGGTGGCTCATTTAAAAGCTGGAAACAATCCCTCCGTAGAGAAAATTGAGTTCCGGGGACAGGGAAGCGACCTTATAGATGACTTTAACCGCCAAGAATTTTTAGCGAAATATAGCGGAGAGGCTTCTAAAGCGCCGGTTTCACCGGAGCTCGTGACCGCGGAGGCAGAAAAAGCGGTGGAAGCGGCGTCGGCACCAAAGCCAGAGGAAAAAGCCACCAAGACCCTGAGTGAAAGCATGATTTTAAACCCCTTACGCAAGCTGATTGATGGGGATAAGGATAAGGACGGCGACGGGTTGCGTGATCGCAACGATGTGGCAGCAGCGCGTCGGTTGGCAGAAGTGCTGAATCTGGACGAAAAGGCGGCCGGCCTGGATAATATCCGCGATGAGGATGTCTTTTTTACCACGAAAAGCTCGGTGGCTATGGTCAAAGCCTGCAAAAAAGCGATGGATGACGGGGACCTGACCGCCGCCGAGCGCGAAGAGATCCAAGAGGCGTTTCATACGATGGTCAAGAGTCGGCGCACCTCTGGCGATGAGGGGATAAAACCTTCCAATATGTCGGCGAAGCTTGATTTCGAAAAAGACCACATCAGCTTGAAATAAGGGCGGATGCGTTCGCGTAGAAAAAAAACGCTTGACCCCAGCTCCAAACTCCCTTACATAATGCCCCATCTTCAGATTTACCCTGTGTAAGCTGTTAAGGTGGGCCCAAAAAGCCCACCTTTTTGTTTGTCACATAGGCCTTTTTTACGTGGCGTAAAGCGCCAGCCTATCTGCATCACATGGCACACCACATCATGAGCATGACCGAACCAGACCACACCGCACACGACCCATCCGCCCAAGATTCATCTTCAAGGATCCAGGGCACCCCGGCGGAAGAGGCCGTGTGGGCGCTCCTTGAAGCGCCGCTGGAAGCCGCAGGCTATACCATCGTGCGCATTCGCTTAAGCGATGGTGGCGGCAAGCAGGTGTTGCAGGTGATGGCCGAAAGGCAAGCAGATGGGCAGCTGAGCCTTGAGGATTGCCAGACCATCAGCCACACCGCTTCGGCGTTGCTCGATGTGCATGACCCGATTGCGGGTGCCTATGTGATGGAAGTGAGCTCGCCCGGCATCGACCGTCCACTGACTCGGCTGCAGGATTTTGCGCGCTACGGCGGCCATGAGGTAAAGATCCTATTGAACCAGATCTATGAGGGCAAAAAAAGGCTAAGAGGACGAGTGAAGGAAACGAACACACATCAACAGGCAGTATGGATTGCGCCCATAGACCCGAAAGAAGACAACATACTCGTGCCGCTATCGGTCATGGCTTCCGCCAAACTGGTGTTTACCGATGCCTTGCTCGCACAAGAAACACCACCCAGGAACCCACAATAACACCAACATAGTCACAGTGACACCTAAGTAACACAAGATCGATTCAAACCATAAGGAACCCATCATGCAAACCAACTTTTCCATTACCGGTAACATAGAAATTCTGCACGTAGCAGAAGCCGTGGCACGCGAAAAAGGCATTCCAAACGACACGGTGATGGAAGCGCTCAAAGAGGCTTTTGCCACCGTCGCGCGTAAAAAATATGGCCAGGAAGAGCGGATTGATGTGGAGATCAGCCCCAAAACGGGTGCCATTACCCTGTTCCGTGAGCGGGATGTCGTGGAATCCGACGCCGATGTGGAAGATATCCACACGCAAATCACCGTGAAAGATGCCAAAAACATCGACGCAGACATCCAAGCAGGCGGCGTGTTGCGGGAAGATTTGCCGCCGATTGATTTTGGCCGGGTGACCTCGCAAATCGTGAAACAGGTGATGGCGCACTTTATCCGTGAAGCCGAGCGTGAGAAGCAATATGAAGACTACAAAGACCGCGAAGGGGAAATTGTCACCGGCGTGGTCAAGCAGATGGAGCGTGGCAATATCATCATCGATTTTGGCAAGAGCGAAACCATGCTGCTGCGCGACCAATCCATCCCACGCGAAGTGTTTCGCGTCGGCGACCGTATTCGCGCCTATATTGTGAAGGTATCGCGTGAGCTCAAAGGCCCACAAATTTTCCTCTCGCGCACCCATCCCGATTTCTTAGCAGGCCTGATCCAGCAGGAAGTGCCTGAAATTTATGACCAACATGGCTCTGTCTCCGTTAAAGGGGTGGCCCGTGACCCGGGCAGCCGGGCCAAAGT
>JANQHP010000011.1 GCA_028282625.1 Rickettsiales bacterium
AAAGATCTACCAACATTTGCAAAAAATATCCACTAGCCCTGATCTTGGAATCATTCGTTCAGGCCGTTCTTACCCTTATCTCATGGCACCTGTTCAGCAACATTATGCCATATACAAAAAACAGAAAAACGGCATTATTGTAGCGGCTGTCTTACATAGCAGACGCGATATTGGGAGCATACTGGGTCAGATCGGACCAAGCTTAGCATTGGAAATCGAAGAGATTGAGGGCAGGCCTGCCAAATAGGTTCGAAAAATCGCTTATTCAGTCAAATGGCTGACGCGTTCATAAAACTTGAATGCCCAGCCAAAACAGCGCTGCTGTTTTGTCGAACCGGCTGGTTCGCATCTTGTGTTGCCCTGACCAATCTTGCCACAGCGTCGTCACTAAAGGTGACGAGCGACGGCGGATGGCTGGGGCACCTGGATTTACTCGCCGCTTCGCGGCTGCGTCGCAATGTTCTAAGTTCACTGCGTTCACTAAGTACATTGTCGAACTGGCTGGTTCTCCTACTTACAGAACCTATCATGCATAAAAAAGCACCCTTAAAGGGTGCATTCTTACGCATGGCTGGGGCACCTGGATTCGAACCAGGGATCACGGGATCAAAACCCGGTGCCTTACCGCTTGGCTATGCCCCAGCAGCGATGAAGGAGCGGACTATAACCAAGCTTGCTGCGTCTTTCAATATTTTCTTGAACCAAAAAAGAGGCCCGCGCGATGGGGTGCGCATGGTGCTACAAAACCGAGGAGTGACGCACAAAAATACAGCCGCTACGGACCAAGCGCTTCCAAGATGTGCCTTGGCCAGCGGGTAGGTACCATCTGCGCATCGCCATTGCGGCGCACGCAAGCCAGCTCCACGGTCAAGCTCGCGCAAAGCTGCGGGTCCACATGCATCTGCTGCGCCAAAGTCACGCGCGCACCGCTCTGACCCTGAAGCTTGCTTGTAATCTGCAGCAGATCGTCCAACCTGGCCGGGCTTTGGATGGAAAGTGTCGCGTGCCGCACCACCACCCAAATGCCTTCGGTGAGTGCCAGCTTTTGCTGTTCAATGCCTTTGGCGCGCAGCCAATCGGTGCGCGCACGTTCGGCAAATTTCAGGTAATTGGCGTAATAGACCACGCCGCCCGCATCGGTATCCTCATAATAAATCCGGTAGCTGCTTTGATGCATCGAACGACTAGACAGTGTTGTCCGTTTCTTCCTGCAACGGCAGGGCAGCCTGCGTAGCATCCGTGCCCGGTGGCGCGCTTAAACCCAGATGCTCCCATGCACGGGCAGAAAGCATGCGTCCACGCGCGGTGCGTTGCAAAAAACCCTGCTGCAGCAGGTAGGGCTCGATCGTATCTTCCAACACATCGCGCTGCTCGGAAAGCGCGGCCGCAAGCGTATCAATACCTACCGGTCCACCGCCATAATGCTCGGCCAGGAAAAGGAGATAGCGGCGATCGCTGCGATCCAAACCACAGCCATCCACCTCCAATTTCAGCAAGGCGTGGTCGGCGATAGAAGCGGTAATCGGCTTTTGGGCAGCAAAATCGCGCACCCGCCGCAAGAGGCGCAGCGCAATGCGAGGTGTACCGCGTGAGCGCCGCGCGATTTCGTGGGCACCTTCTTCGGTGAGGTCCGTGCGTAAATTTTCTGCCGCTTTCAGCAGCACCGCCGCCAGCTCTTTGGGGCTATAAAATTCCAGGCGCAGCGGGATGCCAAACCGGTCGCGCAGGGGGTTAGAGAGGAGGCCAAGACGTGTGGTCGCCCCCACCAAGGTAAAGCGCGGCAAGTCAATGCGTACGGTACGCGCACCCGGCCCTTCGCCGATAATCAAATCCAGCATGAAGTCCTCCATCGCAGGATAAAGCACCTCCTCCACGGTGGGGTTGAGGCGGTGAATCTCATCGATAAACAGCACATCATGCGGACCAAGCCCGCTCAAAATCGCCGCCAGGTCGCCGGCACGCGACAGCATGGGGCCAGAAGTAGCACGAAACTGCACGCCCATTTCCCTGGCCACGATATGCGCTAGCGTGGTTTTACCAAGCCCTGGTGGCCCATAAAACAAGGTATGATCCAGTGCTTCCTGACGGCTACAGGCGGCCTGAATAAAGGTCTCCAGATTTTCTTTTGCTTGTCTTTGCCCTAAAAAATCTTTGAGCATCGGCGGGCGGAGCGACGGCTCACTGGCGCGATCTTCAATTTGCGCAGGCGGCGCAGTAACAGCAGGTTCGTCGGACATGCTATTCATACGCGTGCCAACTCTTGCAGACCCTGACGGATTAAGGCTTCCAAGCCCAGTTCAGGGTCGGCCTGGCTCAAGCGCTGGATCGTGGTGAAGGCCTCACTTCGGTTGTAGCCGAGATTTTCCAGCGCGGAGACCGCTTCGCTAAGCGAGGTGGAAATGCCACTTTCTGCGCCGGGTGCTTGCTTCACCGTGGATGAGGTCGCAGGCAGGGAGGCTTCGGTAAGGCTGGTGGCTTTATCCTTTAATTCGTTGAGCAGGCGCGTGGCAAGTTTAGGGCCCACGCCGCTAATCGGAGTGAAAGCCGTTTTATCTTGGCTGAGGAGCGCGGCCGAAAGTGCGGTGGGGCTCAGGATGGAAAGGATGCCAAGGGCAAGTTTCGGACCCACGCCATTAACACCGATCAACTGCAGGAACCAGCTTTGCTCCGCCTCGCTGACAAAGCCAAAGAGGTGAATATGATCCTCGCGCACATGGGTATGGATGAAAAGCGTGCCCTCAGGTGCGCCGCTATCGCGCAAGGCCTGCCAGGTGATCAGCGAACACTGCACCAAATAGCCCACGCCGCCAACATCCACCAGCAAATGCGCCTGGCCGGCTTCCTGCTTGTGAAAGGTAACGTGACCGCGAAGTTGACCAATCATAACGAAGGTTCTTTGGGTTGTGGTTAAGCTTGTGGGTTATCTATAGCTGAATTATGAAAAAGATGGTAGCAGCAAGTTGCATGTGCCTTGCTATGTGTTTGGTGTTTAGAGAGAGAGAGACGAGGTGCATGGACACCTTTTTTCGGAGCGGGCTTTCTTTAAGCCCGCGAGTAGCGACCAAGCGGGAGCGCAGCCTTAGCGGCGCATGAGCGATATTAAAAAGAGCGACGCCGCGACCTCAAGCGCGGGCGGGGCTTGTCTCGCCGTAGTGCGAAGCACGAAGGCGGGTGCGGGGTTAAGACCCCTGCTTAAAGAAAGAACACCCCTCACTATCGATGCGAAGAGTCACACTTGCAGTAAAGTGCTAAAACGGATAAAAAGGTCTGGGGGATAATTTTATCACAGTAAAAGGAGCAAACGATGCCTGTGACCCTACCCGATTTGCCGTACGCCAAAGACGCGCTTGAGCCCCATATTTCCGCGAATACGCTTGGCTTTCACTATGGCAAGCACCACCAGGCTTATGTGACCAATCTCAATAAGCTGCTAGAAGGCACTCCCCAAGCAGACGCTTCGCTGGAAGCCATCATCCGCACCTCGCATCAAGAGGGCAATCAAGGCGTGTTTAACAATGCGGCCCAGGTGTGGAACCACACCTTCTACTGGCATAGCATGTCACCCAAGGGTGGCGGCGAGCCAAGCGGTGCATTGCTGCAGAAGATCAACGAAGATTTGGGCGGGCTGGATGCGTTTAAAGAAGCCTTTACCAAAGCCGGTGCCACCCAATTTGGCAGCGGTTGGGCGTGGCTGGTCTTAAATTCCGAAGGCAAGCTGGAAGTGACCAAAACCGCCAATGCCGACCTGCCCATGGTGCATGGGCAAACGGCTCTGTTGACCATGGATGTGTGGGAGCATGCTTACTATCTGGACTTCCAAAATGCGCGTCCGGGTTATATCGACACCTTCTTAAACCAGCTGGTCAACTGGGATTTTGTGGCACAGAATCTGGCGGCGGCCAACGGCTAAGCTGACGCTTTGATGGGCGTAAAAACACCCAAATCGGCTGCCGAAGTCGCGCGGTTGCAGGAGATTTTCGCGCGCTTGGCCGAAGGCAATCCCGAGCCCAAGACCGAGCTTTTTTCGACCAATGCCTATACCATGCTGGTGGCGGTCGTGCTTTCGGCACAAGCGACCGATAAGGGGGTCAACAAAGCCACCCCTGCCCTTTTTGAGGTGGCCGATACCCCGGAAAAAATGGTCGCACTTGGGGAGGAGGGCCTGAAGGACTATATCCGGACCATTGGGCTCTTTAACAGCAAGGCGAAAAATGTGATCGCGCTAAGTCACCAATTGATTGAAACGCATGGTGGGCACGTGCCAGAAGACCGTGCTGCCCTCGAAGCCTTGCCGGGTGTAGGGCAAAAAACCGCCTCCGTGGTGCTCAATTGTGCCTTCGGCCAGCCGACGATTGCGGTGGATACGCATGTGTTTCGCGTGAGCAATCGGCTGGGCTTGGTGCAGACCAAAACGCCTGAGAAAACCGAGGCAGCACTTGAGCAAGTGGTGCCGAGTGACTATCTGCTGCATGCGCATCACTGGTTGATTTTGCACGGACGCTATGTGTGCAAGGCGCGCAAACCTTTATGTGGAAAGTGTACGGTGCGCGATGTGTGCCCCTGGCCGGAAAAGACCGACGCGGCGTAGCCATCTGGCAACACGCGCCTTTTTTTGGCCAATTTTTGTTGATTTTATGGTGATACTTTAGGTTTTCACCTGGTCTTCCAGCAGATTGCCGCCAAGCGAAAGTGCCAGCGCTTTGATCGCTTCGATCGTACGCACAATGTCTGGCTCCTCTTCACCGCGTACCACCAGGGTCACACAAAATTTGCCCCCTTCACGGTTGCCACGCAAATGCGGGTAGCTGCCAATATCCACCGTGGGATGGGCGGCCGCAATATCCGCCAGTTTTTCAGCGATATCGCCTTCCACCAGGTCGGTGCTAAGGCTTTGACTGTAGATGGTTTTGCCCGGTGTGAGTGTGGGCAAAATCGCCTCTAGCATAATCTGCATGATCGAAGGAATGCCGGCCATCACATAGACATTTTCCGCGCAATAACCCGGGGCCGCACTGATCGGGTTGTCGATCAAGGTGACCGCTTCTGGCATCTGCGCCATCCGCTTGCGTGCCTCATTGAGCTCCTCGCCGCGCTCGGCGTAAAACCGCTCCAGCCGCGCCGTGGCCTCAGGATGTTGTACAAGCTTCTGCCCCAATGCTTTGGCCACGCAGGCGCTGGTGATGTCATCATGCGTCGGGCCAATCCCGCCGGTAGTAAAGAGATAGGTATATTGGTGGCGCAGGGCGTTGATCGCCTCGATAATGCGCGCTTCTTCATCGGGCACCATGCGCACCTCTTTTAAACGCACGCCAATAGCACCAAGCTGTTTGGCAATAAAGGCAGCGTTTTTGTCTTGCGTGCGGCCTGAAAGCAGCTCGTTACCAATCAGGAGGATCGCAGCGGTGGGAGAGGACATATCGCTATTTCCAGCTTGGGTTAGACACGCAATGTAGCGCTAGTTTTCGTGGTGACCTGTGCCACAATGGCATCGCAGATGGCTTGAATTTCCTGCTCACTTAACGTGTGGTCTTGCGGCTGCAGGCGCACGCCAAAGGCCACCGATTTTTTGCCTTCTTCAACATGCTCCCCTTGATACACATCAAACAGCGTGATGGATTTAAGCTCTTTGCCTGCCGCGCGCTTGGCCGCCTGAAGCAGGTCTTGCACCGACGTCTTTGCGTCCGTGATAAAGGCAAAATCACGTTCCACATCCGGGAAGTTGGAAGAGGCGAGCGCCTTTGGCTTCCGCTTTTTTACCGGCGGGAGGCAGTCCAAATAAAGTTCGACCACCGCCGCATGTGGCAAATCATAGGCCTTACAAAGTGTGGGGTGCAGCGCACCAAAAAGCCCAAGCACAATGTTGCCAAGCTTCAGCACACCGGAACATCCCGGATGCATGTAGTCCGGCACCTCACGTGCAATCTGCACCGAAGAAGCATCCACCCCTGCCGCGTCCAAAAGCGCTAACGCATCGGCCTTGGCATCCAGCCAATCGGCGGATCGCTCCTTCATATGCGGGTTGCGCGCCGTATGCCATCCCGTACGCACCGAAGCAATGCGCGGCACCTGCCCTTGTGGCGTGGCGCTTGTGAAGACCGGGCCAATTTCAAACAGCGCGTGGTCGCCCTGCTTGCGTGCGGTATTTTTCTTGGCCATATGCAGCAAGCCTGGAATCAACGAGGGACGCATCACCGAAAGGTCCTGGCTGATGGGATTAGCAAGCGTCACAGGGTTTGCACCTTTTGGCAGAAAAGGCATCGCTGCTTCTTTGGATACAAAAGAAAAACCGATGGTTTCATGCGCGCTGCGGCTCGACATGGTGCGACGCAACATACGCACGCGATCCTGCGCCGGCGTATAGGGTGGCTGCCATCCACTTTCCGGTGGAGGAAGCGGTTGCGCGGCAATGGCGTCGTAGCCCTCCAGCCGCGCCAGCTCCTCCACCACATCGTGGTCGGCATGCAGGTCGTGGCGCCAGGAAGGCGGCGTAACCTGCCAGGGGGTCGTTTGTGTT
>JANQHP010000032.1 GCA_028282625.1 Rickettsiales bacterium
CCTCTTTGGGCAGCAGCTTGAGCCCATCGGCCAGCGGCTGCAGCAGCCCCAGCGGTCCTGTGACATTTGGCCCACGACGCAGCTGCATCGCGGCAATCACTTTACGTTCGGCTAGAGTCAAATAAGCCACCGCAAGCAGCAGCGGCACGGCAATCAGCAAAATATGGCCTAGCATCCAGGCGCCGGGCACCACATATGCCTGCGCAAAGGGAGATGCTAACCATGCCTCAATCATACGACAACACACTCAATCATGCGGATAAGTATCATGATCCTTATACTATCTCGTCACAAAAAAACAAGAAAACAATGGTCGCCACCTGGGGGGTCTTACCTTAGACACTCTGTCTAACCTGTAGCCGAGATATCCCGCACATGATCCTGAACACTCGCACTCTTCACCGCTTGTACCGTCACGGACGCTGCAGGCGTCGCTTGCTTCTTTTCGTGCGTCGGCTGGGTGGATTCATGCAAAACCTGTTTAGCGGGTAAGGTTATCGTAAATATACATCCTTTTCCTTTGTTGTTTTTGGCTTGCACGCTACCACCATGTGCTTGAATAATCCGCCGTGAAATCGCAAGCCCAAGCCCTGTTCCCCCGGCACCGGTTTTGGTCATACTACTTTGTTGGAACTTATCAAACACCACCTCAAGTTCTTGTTCTGGAATACCGCATCCCTCATCTTTAACACTCAGATACACCATACCCTCACCGGAATCTGTCACATGGTCCATCTGATCCCCAAACGAAAGGGTAATCGTTCCGCCTTCTGGGCTAAACTTAATCGCATTGCCTAGTATATTGGAAACCACCTGCGTCACCTGATCCACGTCAAAATAAAAACCCGTGAAAAATTCTGGCTCTTTGATATGCAATTTCAGCGACTTTTCCTCCAGCAAGGAAGACATCTCCATCGCGATCTTCCCAACAATAATCGAGAGGTTGGAGTAGCGAAGATCCAGCACCACATCCCGCATTTCCAGTTTTGACATATCAAGCAGATTGTTGATTAATTTGAGCAAACGCGAACCACTCTCATGAATCATATGAAAATAATCATGTTCTTTCGTTTTCTTATGCTCATCCGATGTTTGGTACCGCATTCCTATTTCAGAAAAACTTAAGATCGCATGCATCGGGGTCCGCAGCTCATGGCTCATATTCGCAATGAACTCATCTTTATGCGCGTTGGCTTGCTCGGCCATATCTTTGGCCTTCCTCAAATCCTCTGTACGATGCTCCACCATTTCCTGAAGTTGTGCCTGATTATATTCCATCATTTCACGCTCTTTTCGTTCCTGCGTCACGTCACGCTGTGTTGAAGTGAAGTGGGTCACAACACCTTCATCGTTATGAATAGGCATCACGTTAATTTCATTCCAATAGGGTGTTTTATCTTTAGCATAACAAAGCAGCGTATCCTGATAATGCTCGCCTTTTTGCATCGCCTTCCAAAGCCGTGCAATCGACTTCTTGCTGGTATTTTTACCCTGAATCATTTGCGGCGTTTTGCCCAAAAGCTCTTCTTTCTCATAGCCTGAAATTTGGGTAAGCGCTTTGTTCACGTAAGAAATCTTAGGACCATTTTGCAGGCTCGCATCGGTAATCATCACCATCTCATAAGCATTCTCCACCACAGAAGCCAACCGTTTGACCTCTTCCTCTGAGGCAATACGCTCACTGATATCACGCAGCACACAGACCACCCTGCCATCGTCGATCAGGCTAAGCGAAGTTTCCAAGGGGAAAGGGTCGGTGCACTGATACTGGCCCCATAGCACCCCATGCCATTTACGCTCATTACGCAGGGTGGGCATCACACGATCCACAAATGCCTGCTGCGACTCTTTGTTTAAAAGCATGGAGAAGGTTTTACCCTCCAACTGACCGCAGTCGGCCGTACAAAAAATATGCGCAAAAGCCGGATTGATATAATTCATGCAATAGGCCTTATCCAAAATACTGATCCCATCCATGGAACTTTGCATGGCTTGAACATGGACTTCACTTTGCTTTCTTAAGCGAAATTGCGTGACAAAAGCTGCCACACGATTGCGCACCACCACCTTCTTAAGCGGCTTGGTCATATAATCTGCCGCACCAACGGCGTAGCCTTTATCAATATTTTCCTGCTCGGTACAACTATCGGTTACAAATAAAATAGGCGTATAGGTACCAAAGCGTAGCGCACGAATGTGGCTGGCTGTTTCAAACCCATCCATGCCGGGCATTTTAACATCCAGCAGAATCAAGGCATATTCACGCTGTTCTACATATTGCAGCGCTTCTCTTCCAGAATAGGCCACATCAATTTTGATGCCCTCTTGCTGGACCATTTCTTCTAATAATAACGCGTTAGGCTGCCGGTCATCGACAATTAGAATATCACAATGCTGATGCTCCATAAATCAAACCCACACAAATATTCCACACAACTGGCACTGTTTTTTGATTATGCACTGGAAGAAGCCACATTACAACTATTAAGTGCATATGGCAACATTAATAAACCATAAGGCGACCTACGCGGCACAACACCCCATGGCGCACCTCCCATACTCATAAAAAGCCATGCCGCTTTTAGGCTTGCTTGGCGGTCATCTCTAAAGTATAAGATGGGCCGTTTTTCTTCATGTGGGCCCGTAGCTCAGTTGGTAGAGCAACTGACTTTTAATCAGTGGGTCACAGGTTCGAATCCTGTCGGGCTCACCATTTGTTTTATCTATGCCTCTTGGGCGATAGATCAAACAAAATGATGACACCCTGACTTTAAGGATGCGCGCCTTGTTCGACCATTTGATACAATCAAATTGGAGCATGTACGTCATTTGCAAAAGTGAGTCAAAAGTGGTACACTTTGCCATGAAGCCTAAGGAGTAAAACATGCCAACAGAATTACCTAGAGTACAAGTCACATTGGATAGTGATACAAACGGGTTGCTAACCCTGCTTGCAGAAAAATATGACAAATCCGTTTCGGCAACTGCGGCGGATCTCATACGCAAAGCGCTGGAGCTAAACGAAGATGCCTACCTTGCTGATATAAGCAATCAACGCATGAGTAAAGACAACGGCAAACGCTTCTCACATGAGGAAGCCTGGCGCTAATATATCCGGCATTCAACCCTTGATGTCCTATACCATCACATATACCGAGAAGGTGGTGAAGAAAGACATTCCCTCTTTATCCTCTTCTGCCAAAAAGCTGATCAAACGTGCGATTGAAGACCGCCTGATAGCTGACCCCATTTCATACGGAAAGCCTTTACGTTACGGACTTTATGGCCAACGCAGACTAAGAGTTGGTGATTACAGAGTCATTTATACTATTGATTCGAAAAACAAAATTGTAACGATTGACACAATCGGCCACAGAAGCAAGGTGTATGGTTAACCTAAAACTTATTTCTTACTATAAATCGTCTAATGACAGCCTTCTGCCTTGCCTGGCTCACCATCTCCATTGCATCACTAGGACAGTCTGTTAAAATCAAAACTTATCCAAAGTGATGTATTGAAAAGATGGAAAAAGAAGAAGCAATCAATTCAGGATACGCTGCGTTGCTAAAAAGCCAGTTTCAGGATGCCAAAACATTCTTTGAAGCAGCATTGAAACACGACCCCAAAGATACCAAAGCACTGCAAGGGCTCAGCAGTGTCTATCGCTCTATTATACCGCAATGGCATTTCGTGATGCTGGGTGATGCTGAACGCAATAGTGCCTTTGATATCGCCATTCAATCTGCAGTCAATCAGGATAGTGTGGTCCTGGATATTGGTAGCGGCACAGGACTGCTGGCCATGATGGCCGTAAGAGCAGGGGCAAAGCATGTCTATAGTTGCGAAGTGGTGCCTGAAATCGCTGCCATGGCAAAACAAATTGTGGCAGAAAATAATTTACAAGACCGCATCACCATTATCCCTAAAATATCACATGATGTGACAGTAGGTAGTGATGGTGATATGCCAGAACGCGCCGATATACTCATCACAGAAACAGTGGATTGTGCTTTGGTAGGGGAAGGCATTATTCCCACGATTCATCATGCCAAGTCTGAATTGTTAAAGGCGAATGCACGCTTAATTCCGCAAGGCGCAAAATTATATGCCGCACTGATCGAAAGTGAAGAAGTGCACCGTCTAAACTATGTTGCTTCTTCGAACGTCACACGTGATTTTAACCTTCAATCCTTTAATCATTTTTCTCCCTTAAATTACATCCCTTTGAAATTGCGCCACTACAAATATCGCTTTTTGTGCCGCCCATTTGAGCTGCTGCATTTCAATTTTAACGGCAATAATGTCATAAAACCCAAAAAAGCCACCATACCAATCGATATTCGCCAAGATGGAAAATGTCACGCTGTTGTCTTCTGGTGGGATATGCAGCTCTCTGAAACCATCAACATCTCTAACACGATTGACAACACAACAACCCACTGGGACCAAGCAGTCCACTGCTTTAAAAAACCCAAAAGCTTTACACATGGAGACTCTGTGACACTACATGCATCCTACCTGGACACAATGATAGATTTTACGATCGCATAGTAGTATGTAATAAACATGTAATATGTTGATGTAAGGGCAATGCAGAAAAAATTTACCACATTTGTACAGCACCCACTTTTCATTGTGTTTAACACATTTCTTGCCTTTGGGCTGGCGGTGTTATTTGAATGGGCACAGGACTATGTTGGATTTGTTGAAATATTCATGGGGATGGGCTTTGTCCTTTTTATTGTCATCTTTGGTGTGGTGATCACCACATTGTTGAACAAAATAAAACATGAAGAGGAATTTAGCGACAAGCTAACAGACCTTAAAAACGTCATCCTCACCAGCAACATGACATGGCTGGTCAGTGAGAAATATGTCTCCGTATTAGAAAGAGAATCTCAAAAAACCTGGGTTTTTACTACCTCAAGCCGTTTTATGAACGACCTTGACCCTGAAGGTGAAATTTACGAAACGGTAAAAGCCAACCTCGCCCAGGGAAAGTCCTACATCTATTTTCTTGCGAAGAACCCTGAATCCATCAAGCTAGTGAATGATTTTTGCCATACGCATTCTTTTGAAGAAGGGCAGGTGTTATTTTATCTGGTGCCTCCTGCCGAATTTCTTTTTTATACCGAAATAGCTATCTATAATGTTGATGAAAAATATCAACGCGCCATTGAATGGCTGCCAGTAGAAAAACTGCAATATTACATTGAGATGGATCCTGCCCACACGGACCGTGTATTGACCATTGGCCACGTCTATCTGAACGAATATAAACCCCACAAATCATCATAGAAAAAAGATCAAAAAAACCGATAGGTCTATTTTTTACAGAGGAGGCAAGGTTTGAATACAGCAGAGATAAAACAAGCTCTTGAAAAAACCAAAGGTTGGGAGATTGATAACGGTAGACTCTGCAAGCACTTCCAATTTAAAAATTTTGTGGAAGCATTTTCCTTCATGTCGCTATGTGCCATTGTCGCAGAAAAACAGAACCATCATCCAGAATGGAAGAATATTTACAGCAATGTGTGGGTAGAGCTTACAACACACGATGAAGGCAATATCGTGACCGATAAGGACATAAGGCTAGCAGAAGCCTTCGATGCCATAAGCCATAAGTTTGAGGCTTAAAAAAGGCTTGGATAGCAGCGCCTAATCCAATAAGCGCTGTGAATCCATTGAGTCCGGGTAAAGCTTTTTCTCTATGCTATAGAAATGCTGGAGAATATCAGTATCAATCCCCAAATCTTCTCTTACATCTTTCAGCTTACGGTTCTTGATTTTATCAAAATGAATGTTATGCAAAGGCGTAATGGACATATGATGCCCCGCAATCACAGCCATCTCAAACACCTCCACCTCTTCTCGACTAAAATTGTAATATTTTGGGTACACATAATCACACAAAATATTGAATATAAACTTTTCAAAATGGCTTAGGTCACGGGTACTTCCCATCGTAAAACCCACCACAAAAGCTTCATCTTTTAAGCACAAGCCTCTGCCTAGAAGGCAATGTACATAATCATGCTCATCAAGGCCAATCGCGCCGTCCATCGCCAACGGCGATTTAGGATTTTCAAACAGCCAGATTAAAAAGGGACTTTTGGACTTATACCCTTCAAGATGAGATTTCAAACCCTGAAATGCCTCTTCCAGCGTAATATCATCCTTGCTTACAGGCACATGCCATGTTCGGTAGTCTTTTCTTTTTTTTGTCAGTGTCATTGCGTGTATTCTTTTAAGTATCTTGTTAACTTAGCTGCATTTTAATAAACAGCACACAGGATGTCTACTGCGTTTCATACCATAGAGCACCATGACAATCCACGCCATTGGCCATAGAAGCACCATCTATGACTAACACCCAAATATAAGATCCCTATACAAGCTTCATTCTCCCATGCCCTTCATGGCATCATCTAATTAGTACCAAACAGGCTATTCAATGTACGGCTTACTGCCTGCTGCGAGCCCTTGCGATAGGCCTGCTTAAACCCTTCTACCTTCCCGCCACTCATCACAAAGCCACCAAGCCCCTGCATCAGAGGCTTCGCCGATACAATCGGCTGCGTAGTGGCCGTAATCAAACCCGAGGAGGTCCGCGCACACACCTGCACAATCCACGGCAGCATCGAAAGCAAAATCAAATTAATCACTACCACAGAAACCATCGCCCATATCTGAAAAGGTATATCCGCTGCAAGCCCCTGTTGCGTCGGCGCACCGGCTGCCCCACTCCCAAACTGCATACAGTAAATTGTGGGTGCCAACACATGCACCTGGTTCAAACAGGCCGTACGGCACATCATTTGCAAGGGGTCTTTCAGCATCACGCTAAAAAAGCCGGCATTAATCGACATCATCATGCCCACAATAATAAAGGGAGCAAAAGCCTGCAGCGTGAAGTTAATCAATTGCTCGATCCATCCATCCGAAAGCGACTTGGTTCGTGGGTCGGCTGCCGCCCAAATAAACAGGCACGACGTCGCATAAAGCAAACAGCGCATGATCATTGCCACCACCCAGATCTTGACCGCCTCCATCGCTGCCCACAACGAGGTGATAATCATAATAAAGAACAGGGCCGCATAGAGTATCCCGTCTTTTTGCATATTCGTCAAAGCATCCAGCACCATAAAAATCTGGCTGCTAAACACCATCCCCACCATCCGGTCAATCGTATAAAACAACCCTTGGTCCAGCCGATTGCCCGCCGTATTGGAAAAATCGGGCGCACCTTGCCCGCCGGAAAACACACTCGAGACAATATACGTCATGTCATACACAAACGATTCCACCAGATCCACCACATACGCCTCAAACACATCCCAGCGGAAGGTCAGCACCAAAATAACCGACATCTTAATCAAGAACACCGTGGTCGTATAAGGATGGGCCTGCTGCACGCCAAGCGCAATCGCCGCCAAGAAAAAGATCACCGCAATCGTGAGAGCAGCCCCCACAAAGGTTCGAAACCCGGCATCGCCCGATATCTGCTGATAAATATCCGCGCATGCCACCTGCAAAATACTCTGCATCCGCAGCACCAGCCACGTCACAATGCCCATCTCACCGGCCGTCCCGTCCGGGTACACACCCTGCAACGTCAATAGCGGCGGAATCGAAGAGATATCAAAAATTGAAGTGCGCGTGGTGCCATTTGAAGTTTGATGCTGTCCAAGTGCGAAACAGGTATTGGCATGGCCGTTGATCTGTTTCCATTGGCTGTTATTCATACATTGCGGAAACGCTGCTACACAAAGCACCGTAATCAGTATCGCCCATATTTTCCGCGTGGAGTTTGCACCAACCCAAAGCCTACGCATACGCGCCATACCATCGGCAAGCACCTGCCTCACACCGCACATATATTCTTTCATCGTCATGGTCGTGCCGCCTTTTGCTGCTTGGGTTGATTTGGAATCACATTGGATGACTTGGCTAAGGCGTTCATGCCTGCGCTGGCCAGTTGCGGTATCGCGCGAGTATATTCGGCTACAGGCGTCACAATACCTTTCCCAACCAACTCATAGACCCAGCCCGGCATCTGGCGAATAAAGCCCACCATAAACCAAAGCATGATAAACGTGGCCAGCACCGTTTCAATAAAATCCTTGCGCGACTCAGGCGGTATATCAATATAATAAGCGGTAATGTCGCCAATAAACTTACCCCCAATGGCGGTAACCAAATCACGAATAATATCCTCTGAAGCAGAATCAATCGCGCCACCACCACCCATATCACCTCCGGTTAAAGCATTCCAAATCTCATTGCGTGCCCCCTCTATCAAGTTAAAGGCAAAAGGATTTTCTTGCTGTCCATCTTTCCAAAGCTCAAAGTGAAAATCACTCAGGTCCAAGCGCACCGTCCCAAGCTTGTCACCCTTTTTCACTTCCATCGTTGTATAAAGCGAATCAGGGCGGTGATCGTGCTCGGCAATATATTTATAAACCGTCTTATAATCATGATCATGTTCGATATGCACCTCACCCGCATTCGCACGATCGGGCGGTGCACCATTCACCCCAAGGGGACCAAGCTGCACAAAACTGATTACACCATCCCCGGCCGCAAAAATTTCATTGTCAGAAAGCGTCACCTTATAACGCACACCATCCCCCTCAGTCTGCTCAAACCCTGCCGCCAAGCCGGTATGCATGGGGGAATCCAATAAACCTTGTGTATTCACACGTATGGCAGCCTTAGCATACTCAGCCGAGCGCTCCGACATCTGCGCTTCAAAAGACCATAAGGTGATCTGGTGTTTCGCATCTGGATCGTTGTCCAGCTCCTGGGCCAGCTTATAAATCGCCTGCATCCTGTCACCAAGACCATCAAACACCGCAAAAAACAACACAAGCGAAGCCACCATCAAGGCAAACATCAGCGGATAGAATAAAAACAAATATTGTGCCACCTGCACCGGAATGCGCTTGGTCGCCTCAAAAGGCCAAAGAGGCGCGGTAATCACAAGCAGCACCACAAGGGCCACACTGCCAATATCAATCACCACCGCCAACATCCCGGTTTGCAGCATCGTTACCACCACTGCCATGATCAGGGAAAGCACCATAAACGTCACCTGCGCTCCTTGATGTCCGGTAAAATAGAGCCCAGCCATAATGCGGCCCATCATCAAAATATCACTGGAGTAACAATCATCGGGTCTGGCGTCACAATCCGGATTTTCTACCCCCGGCTTTGGCAACTTGCTACCCTGCGGCGCCATCAAAATTTTGCGAATCTGGCAGTCAAACAGTTCCCACACTCCGGCCGTTTGCGTATCAAAACCCTCCCAACACTCCACACCCGTATTACCCTGAATGGATGCCGTTTCTGTTGTATTGAGCGTTAAGCCATCCACCGATCCTTTCAAGCTTTTCACCATGATATTGGCAATCGCCTCCGCGCCATCTACCGTATATTTTCGCCACTCAATCAAAAGATTCGCGTTCATACAGATGCCAAGGATAATCACCAGTTTGGCGATCAAAACCACCAACTCCGTCTGAATTTTAACCGCCCCAAACGCAATCTTGATTAAGGTCACGATAAGAGCGAGCGTACACACGTTAATCACCCATATCGAAACCCCCTCCACCACCGTTGTAATTTGCCCACGTGCTCCCAAGTCAATCACCGCGTGCATGCACGCAATAAGCTCCGCCATCATGGAATTATCGTCCGCCTCACACACAGCAGTTTGGTTGCCCACCTTGATGTTAAACGTTTGGCTCGCAGCATCAGCCGAGTCCGCGTACAAAAACGCCACCAACAGAAGCGTGATCCCCAAGCATGCTAATGTAAAATATCGCTGCATCACTTGATCGCCGCACTCATCGTTTTAACCGCCGCATTATAAACACTGCTGGCTTTTAACACAGGGTCCGCATTTAGCCCTACAATCTGTCCACCCATCGTCATCACATTGACCATAAAGGAAAAAAGCAAGCCTGCCATCAGCAGCATTACCAACACCTGTTGGGTAAATTTCATGGTGATCAACTGATTCTGCGTTTCTTCCACCTCTAAAAAAGAAGCAAGCTCCGTTTCATTATACACAATCTCTTCCCCGTCACGTTTTAGGTAAAGATGCGAAAGATCCACAAATTTCCACTGCCCGATAAAAAACTTAAACCGGGTAAAGTCTTCCAGTGCATCACCATATTTCCCCAAATCATCAAACAGCGAATGGGTCTCTTGGGTCCTGCCCTCTTCAGAAAGCCGCATATTAAAATTCACGGCCATCTTATTCACATAACGTGAGGTAGATCCCTCCATCATACCCTCACCTGCCACCGCCTTATTAAACAGTACCACCAAGCCATCTTCTGAAAGGGCCACATGCATCATAATGGTGATCATGACGGATAAAAAACCCACCACAATCGCGGCCAGCAAAATATAGCCAATAATCAGCTGGATCAGATAATCAAACATCGAGCGCGCCGTTGCAGGTGCAATCATGACCAGCATAAGAATTAGCTTAAACAGCATCCCAGTTATTACCAAAGCCATCATCGCGGTCAGATAAAGCATCACGGCCAGGCCTAAGCCTGCCACCATCAAAATCACCAAACCATAGCCAGCAATAATCAAAAGAGGCCCCACCGAAGTGAACATTAATCCCTGGATAATCAAAAACAAAAAGGAAGTAAAAACAGCGTTGGACTGGTAAGGATTTAAATGGCGAAATTGCCACACATCTTCCAACTTGGACCAATTCACCGGCTGCCCCGGTTCCACCGGCGTCATAGGGTGAATACCCATTACATAGGTGATCAAACAATCCACCTTTTCCCAGATATCGGTTCGGTTGCAAAATGGCTGGTTCGTCACCGGGTCGACCGCCGGAATCGCCTGCGTCATCACCCCAACCAACGCCTCCTGTGCCCCAAAAAACAAGCGCATATAATCCTGCAAGCCGGTGCCATATACTACATAGATCACCAAGGAGAGGATCAGCGTTTTAACAATCAATTCCGACTTGGCTTTTTGCAAGTCCCCAAGCACAAACTTCACCAGTATAAACATCAGATACAGTATCAAAACCGGACCAAATATATTGGCCATATACGTTTCAATTTTTGCAAACTGGGATGAGGTATATACCGCCACCGCCGTTTGAATGCAGACGACTATTTTCCTTAAAAAGCCTGTATATTCGTCATTATATTCCGCATAAACATTAGGGTCGCCCTGGTTGGCACCAGGAACCGCTTCGCTTAGTTTGGTGCGTGCTGCACATGCTTCCTCATCCCACCTTTTATCCCCAACCCCAGTGCCCCAAAGCTCCCAGGCACTTGGCATGGAAGAAGCCGAAACAGATATCGCAAAACCACTACCAAGCCACACGCCTAAAAAGACGAAGGCACATAACCACATGCCATATCTATGACTGCTTCGCCTCAAGACTCTTCACCCTCCTATAAAACACCGGAAGCCACACATCCGGATCTTCACCAAACTCTTCCCTGATCTCTTCTAAAAGAGCCACCGTCTCCGCCCGACCTGAAAGTACTGCAATCACGTCATCCATCCCCGAAAGATCAATACGAGCAATCACCGCACCATCCCCCTGCTTCACCAAAAAATAGCGGCTGGATGGATCGGTGGTTTTAATAAGCGCAAACTCCCGGTCTGAAAGCATAAAATTACGCTTATATTCTTCGGTACCCTTGGGGTTGGGCAAAAATATTTGTGTGGCCGTTTGCTGGACCAGCGTATCGCTAATCGCACTGCCGCTTAAATCTTCCACGCTTTGCGTGGCAAAAATCACCATCGCATTCAGCTTACGCAGCACCTTCAGCCAGTCTTTAATTTTGGGCGCAAACACTTCGTTATCAATCAACGCCCACGCCTCATCCAGCACAATAATAGTCGGCGTGCCATCCAGCGACATTTGAATCCGGTGGAAGAGATAAAGCAAAGTCGGCGTTAAGCTGACCCGATCCACCAGTATGTCTCCCATCTCAAAGCCAAACACACGGGCCGAAGAAAAATCCAGCTGATCCTCTTTATTATCAAAAAGCCCACCACGCACTTCTTCCCCGTACCACATCTTCATGCGCGTTGCGAGGGTGCCAGGCCCCTCAATGCCCAAAAACGGCATGATATTAGAAAGCTGCCGCTGCTCCCTTGGCAACTTGAAATTACCTTCAATCGCTTGGGTAATAATCTCCCTTTCTTCAGGCGTAAGTTCTTGGTCTTGCGTGGCAAGGAGCATCGTGCGCATCCACTCTTCCAAAAACCCCCGATTCTCAGGCGTATCTTCCATTTGCAACGGATTAAAGATAGAAGAAGAACCAGGTTCTATATCGGTATACACTCCTCCAATCGCACGAATAAAAATTTCTGCGCCGTGATCCTTATCAAAAAAGAACATGCGGCAATTGAATTTTTGTGCCTGGGCCGCAAGGAAGTTCAGCAGCACCGTCTTACCAGACCCGGTCGGTCCAATCACCGTCGTATGGCCCACATCACGCACATGAAAATTAAAATAGTAAGGCGTCCCAGAGGTCGTATCAAAAACCGAAACGGCAGGCCCCCAATGGTTTTTCTTATTCTGCCCGTTGGGATAATTATGCAGCGAGGAAAAAGCCGCCATGTTCAAAGTATTAATCACCGAACCACGGGCAATGTAAGAAAAATTTGCTGGCAATTGCGCCCAATAGGTCGCCTGAAAGCAGAACATCTCACGGATCGGTGTAATGCCCAAATTCACCAGCACACCATGGCAAAGCGAAAGTGCCTTATCCAATGCGGGCAGGCTCTCTTCTATCGCCATCACAGAAAAATGATGCTCACCAAAGCTCACTTCCCCACTTTGCGTCATATCCATCGCATGGGTCAGCTCTTCCATTTGGGAAATCGCCTTATCCCCCGCACTAATCATCCGGCGTTGCTGCAGCTGGATACTGTTAATGGCAGAGCCCTGATTAATAAAAACATAGGATTGTGAGATAATGCACTCAAACGGCGCCCGCAAAAAATCATCCAACATTCCAGGATGCGTAAAATTCGCGTAACGCTTGACCGCCACAATGCCCGCAAAACGGCTGCCTCCATCAGGCGCCTTCACCTCCAACGCATTCTTACCAAAATACAAACGATGGCTTGGAAGATAATGCGAGGCATCCGTAGCCGGCACGCGCATGGGCTGATGGTAGCCTCCATTGACCAACATGCCCAAAAATTCCATCACTTCCGAAAAAGCGCCACCCGCCTCTTCTCGAATCCCAAGAAGTTTGGGATGGTAGCTCTTTAAAGACCCCATCACACGATTGACTGCCTCGTGCAGTCCATCGCGTGCTTTTTTCAGGGAATCATCGGCAATGCCTTTATCGGCCCGATTGAGCATGGTCAAAAAAGCCTGCTCAATGCCGCCCACACCGCGTGTATCTTTTTTATAGACAATGCTTAAATAAAGCTCGTTGACAAAACTTTCTTTGTTGGAATGCTTCTGTTTCCAAATGTTGTCCAGTTCCTGGCAAAAGGGGCTTTCAAACTCACCCTGCAGTTCAATCTTGCGTTTTTTGCGTACAACATGAAACCACAGCGCCAAATTACCCGTGGCAATACTTTTAAGCAGCGTATTACGCACAATCTTTTTAAGCTCTAAATCTTCATCATCGGCCGTCTCAAACGAAAAACCTTCCAGCTTAATCACCGAAACAAGCTCCTCATCCTTGGTAATCACAGAGGTAGAGTCCCAGTGTCCCAGATAAGGAATAAAATGCGACGCAGAAAACTCCTTCTTGGCATAAGGCGTTTTGCGTGTATGACGGCGGGAAAAAAGCATGGCTAGGGTGACTTAATACACATCATAAGAACTGGTATTCCCATGAAAATGCTTATTTAAACAACGTGTGTTTGCCATCCCCCATGCGCGCACAATATCCATAAAACGCGGTTCATGGTTGCAGGTCAGCACCCCCACAAAATGCACAATCAGCGCCCCAGGAATGGTGAGGCTAAAGTCACTGGTTGCAATAAAATAAAGCATCCATACCAGCGCATTAAGCATAAACCATGAATAGGTAATGCCAAAGATCATCGCCGGGCGCGTCAGTGCCAAAAACAAAGGATCTTGTGATATTTTACCGGTTTGCTGTGACATATGCTTGCTCCTTATGCCCAATATAAGCGCTTTTCCTGTAGTCTAGCAGATTTTTTTTAATTTTTGCTAAAAAGCCATCCATCTTTACCATCACCCTACGCCTCCTTACCTCTGGCCGCCTGAATTCTGCGCAACAAGCGATAAGCATGGGCGTTGCTGGAATCTACCGCCAAAACCGCATGCGCAAATTGCTCCGCCTCATCCAAATTTTCTCCCTTGGTTACCTGATCCTCGTAACCTGCCAGCCTAAGGCGATTTTTCTCACGCTCATAGGCCGCTTTTACGCCAGAATCCATCATACCCTCAATCCCCGCACGCACCGACTTGTATTCCTGGCCAAATTTCCCCGGCAAGAGCTTGGAAAGTGCTGCATCCGCCACGCCACCTGCCGCAGAAATACCACTTCCAATCGTAAAGACCTGGCGGTGCCCTGTACGCTGAAAGCCTGAACCCGCCATCTCCGAGAAGGTCGCCCCGCCACCACCAAGCACCGGCTGTGACTTATAAGAAAGAATAGAGGTAAGGCGCTTGGCAAAATGCGGGATTTTCTGGAAAGCAAGCGTAGTCAAAGCACTAAAAAAGATCCACACCAAAAGCGGCGGCATAATCTTGTTAAAAATCAGTGCCCCCACGCCATCCCCCTCCTCCGGACCAAAAATGATGGTGTCATTACTAATCTGTAACTTATTCTTTTGCCAGGAAGGGTTGGCCGCATGCGTAATGGGATACATCCAACCGTCCACCCAATTACTTCCCTCCTTCACCTGACACGGCCCACCATTCACCTGAAGGGTACGCTCCGAAGGCTTAGGCCCTCTTAGGCAGAAACGCTTCATCTGCGGAATATCCGGTGTTTCAAACGTCATCAAAAAATAGGAAAGAAAATAAGGCCGGCTTTCTACGATCGGCTCATCGTAAAAACCGGCATCGATAGGGCTGGTATAATCCTCTTGCCCCGTATCCTCATTGATCACCACCACGCGATATGTTTCTGGCACCTCATAGCCAAAACTCATCAGTTTCACGATGTTAAAATCGTTGGAAACCTGCGCAGCAGAAATCACAAACACGCAAATCAAAGCGAGACACACTTGCGCCACATAGGAAAACGTGCTCGATAGGTAAGCAAAAGCCGTCCGCTTAAGCGGTCCCCAATCACTCAGAAAAAAGCTCATAAAAATACCGCCAAACATCAGGTTGAAGCTTGCAAACATAAAGCTGGTGGTAAACATAATCATCACACGTGCAAAGGCGTAAATCGCACCGAACGCGCCCAGCAGAAGGAATAAAAGCGTAAACTGTCCAAAGCCAAAGGAAACGGTAAGCAACGCCGCACCCACAAAAAATAGCCCCCGCAACTCCACCGGGTTAATAATGGCATCAATAATCGCATCTGGGTATTTCATCACTTCAAGCCAGCCACTGGTCGCACCTTGCGCACTCGTAATCGTGGCGTGATTGGAAAGCAGACCCTTACTGGTATCAATCAGGATAAAAGAAATCCCATTCATCAGCCCCATGAAGAAGCTATAAACGAACTCATAAAAAAGATCCGGCTTAACCACAAGCGAGAGCACCACAGCCATCTTGATCATGTGCGGCAAAGCATCTTTGACCTGTGTATTGTTGATATTAAACAGCAACGCAACAAAATACAGCATCACATAAAGCGTGGCCAGTGCCAGCGCAATGGGCGTCCACTGATGCACCAGTGAGCAATAGACCTTAAACATAGCGCTAGAAATAATGCTGGTTGCCACGCAAAGACTGCCCGAAAAAATAGCTATCATACCGCTCACCACCTGTTGGGCGGCAAAAGCGCTATAAGGTGTCGAACTGCTGGAAGAAGGGTTGCTGGATTGGCGTGTAATAAAAAGCTCACAGTCGGAAGGGTCGTTGGTCACCCCAAAGCCGGAGTCAAACCCTCCCACAATATAGTTTCCATCCACGCATGTCGCCCAAACCGCGCCGGGCACCAACCCTATCAAGAACGCCACCAAAACCCAGGCGTACTTCCTACGCACGACCCGCATCTCCAGAAACATTCGCTTTGGTGCCAGCCGGCGCCAACACATCCACCATATCCTGCATACCCGCAAGGTTCAGTGTAGCCACCACCGTATCCTCACCATGTTTGAGTAAAAAGGTCCGCTCCTCGACATTCAACGCTTCAAGCTGATGGTACTCTTGTAACGTCAGTCCAAAAGGAGGCACAAAATCTTCCGGAAGCACAGGCCGCTCCTTTGGACGCTCCAGCGCACGATGAAAAGGCAAATAAATCTGGGTGGCACACGCCTGGGTCAGCATTTGCATCAACGGCACATGGGCTGCCGCATCACCCTGCTCCACCGTAAACAAGGCGAGCGCCTGCTTAGCTTGCAGCGCCTGCATCCAGGGCAACATAGCCTTAAGCACGAGCGGATGCTGCAACAACGCGGCCGCATGCCCAAAAATATGCATGGCAGGCCCATGCTTGCCGGTTTTCTCTAGCGCATACATCCACCACAACATCACTGGAGCCACCATATCAGGATTATCGTGCAACATCGTCACATCCACACCCACCATAGGCACCTCACCAGGCCACAATGCTCCTGCCTGCGCATGATCAAAGAGCGCGGCATATTGCCCCTTGCCATGCCATGCTTTGAGCGGCTTTTTAACATCTTCCGTAAGGGTTGCCTTTTGCACCACATGCGATAGATCGCGCTCCTGCTGCGGCAGCGCATACGCCACCTCAATCAGCTGCTCGGCAAGCGATTGCTTCTCCTTGGATACCACATCCCCCTCTTCCCCCATTAGCAACGCAAACCACTGGACCAAAAAGGCACGATGCGCATCGTCCAAAGGATGTTGCAAAGGGTTGCCAAGCATCTGCCCACTTGCCTGGTCGTTTGCAAGCACATGATACTGCCCCTCAAGCGCTTCAAGCAGCGGCTTGGCGCGTTGCCTGCAGTCTAAATAATACGTACGAGGAGCCGATTTCTGGGCTTCACACAGCAAAAAATGCAGCAGCATTGTTTTACCGCTTCCGGCATTGCCCACCAACAAGCTATGCCCATTTTCTTGATAATGAAAATTAAAAAAGTAAGGCGTGCCGGTGACCGTGCGAAACACCGTAATCGCATCGCCCCACATATTCCCCTTAAGCTTACCGGCAGGAAAATTATACAGCGAGGCATAGCCGCCCAGCTGCTTGGTCGCAATCGGTGAGGCACGCTTGATAAAAGGGAAATTGCCCGGCATTTGTGCCCAGTAACAATCCTCCATAAACATATCTTCCCGCACCAGCACCACACCAAGCTCATGAAATGCTTCTATTAATTCACCCACATTGCGATCCAACTGCTTGAGGCTATCGTTCGTGGTCATAATCACAATCTGGTGTTCACCATAATCCAGCGCCGATGCTTGGTCGGCAGAAACCAGCTCTTCCACACCCGAGGTTTCGGCCAGAAGCCGGTCACCGGAAAGACGCAAGAAGCGTTCTTGATCCACCAGTTTCTTTTTCACGCGACGGCGATCAATAAAGTCGAAGCTTTCGGTGATGATGAAGGATTGTGGCAACTGCAATACCGCATCCAGCGCATAAGGGGCAATTTCGTGGTACTCTTTGACCGAAAAAATAGCGCCAAAATGGACCCCGGTATCCCCTCGCACCTCCAATGCATTAAAGCCAAAAGCGATACGATGCGTCGGCAGGCTGCGCGAAAGGTCCACCGCACCAAGCGGTAACGGCACCTCCTTCAAATTGATGATCTTGCCTAAAAAAGCCAGAATTTCTGAATAGTAAATGCCATGCTTTTCGTTGCCAACCTGGGTGTTTTCCTCCAACACTTGCAACTGATGCGCGCCGTAAGAAGAAAGCTGCTCCACAATGCCATCCACCACCGCACCCAACTGTTTTCGCGACGCTTCTAAAAACTGCAGATGGTGCCGCACCTGTTTGGGAATCCATAAATTACGGAAAAAATTGCCCAATCCGCGCATGGAAGGCGCGTGACCGTCAATCATCACCGTAATATACACCTCATTGATATATTGAGCGGTCCAATCGTGCTCATCGCACCACACATCGTGGATCTTTTTAGCAAAAGCATTGGGATAGTGCCCACCCGGCGAAAGATCTCGTGGACGTCGCAAGGTATGCAGCCACAGCGCAAAGCGGTTGCTATCCACGCTGCGTACGACCGCACGGCGAATCACCTCACGCAAGTCAAGCGTTTGCCCTCCACCCTCGCGTACCGTCTCACAGGTAAAGCCTGTCACCTTAATGACCTGCATCAACTCACCGTTTTTGGTCAAAACGGTTTTTTCATCGTAATGGCACGCATAAGGAATAAAATCCTCTACCCGTGCTTCTTCGGGCCTATCATTATCAGGGGAAAGTTTGCGTCTGAAATGCTGCAGTACCATACCGTTTACTATACTGCGATTGCATCTAAAAAGCTAGGGCGTTGCAGCCCACACGCAAAGAAACCTACGCACAGGCACAAGCAACCTGGCCGCACCTATTTCCATTTAATCGAACATCCCACACTAGGATGCTGCTGCTTGGGCCCTACAGCCGTTTGTGCAATCTCACACATCGCATGATACAAATCCCGCTCTCCCCCGCCATCCGGGTTGGCACCGGCCGCATCCAGCCTACCACGATACTGCAACGCTAAATCCGCGTTAAACCCATAAAAATCCGGAGTACACACCGCGTCATAAGCCCGTGCCACCTCCTGGGTTTCATCCAACAGATAGGGAAAGGTAAACCCGTATTCCTTCACCACTTCTTGCATCCTATCCATCCCATCTTCGGGATATTGCCGCACATCGTTAGAGGCGATCGCCACCACACCCACACCTTCTTGCTGTACCTCTTTCATATCCTGCACCAGGCGCGGACGAATCGCCTGCACATAAGGGCAATGGTTGGAAATAAACATCACCACCAGCCCCTTTTCCCCTCGCACATCCTCAAGCCCATACATATGCCCATCCGTGCCTTGCAGCAAAAAATCCTGGGCGTGCCAGCCTTGTTTCACCTCGGGTGTCTGCATCAAGACCATAGCGCCTCCTTAAGTCGATAGTTTTTCCGATGGCTCTTCGCGTGGAAGGCTAAGCCACCCCCACACGCCCGGCAAGGAAAGAAGCATCGAAAGCGTAAAAAAGAGCAAACAAAGCGTCACACCCACCGTAGGATCAATGCCAAGCCAAGGTCCCGCCACCACAAAACACAGCTCCCTTATGCCAAGCCCACCAATCGAAATAGGTAAAATCGCCACCACAGAAGAAAGCATAAACAGCATCAACAGCCCTTCATTCTCCACCGTGATGCCCATGGCGCGAAGCAGCAACAAGGCCGCCACAAGCACACATACTTGCACCAACAACGAATAACGTGCTGCATGCAGCTGCGTCAGCACCAGCTCTTCCAACAACACACGTGTTAACACACTATACGCCACAATGGTGAGCACCATACACACCACAATACCCAGCGACGCGTAAGGTAAGGCCATCACCACAGGCACACCAAAAGCCAGTATGGCTGCCGTTAAAAGCAACCACAACAAGCCACTGGCCCGTGCAGAAAGCAAGCAGCGCACCCCCTGTTTCCAATGTAACTTGCAATGGCGATGCAAATAATAGCTCTGAGCGGCATCACCACCAATGCCTCCAGGCAGAAACAGGTTCAGCCACATACCACCAAAATAAAGCCGCACGGCATCCAACCGCAAAAGATGCAAGCCTTTGGTTTGCAAATAATAGCGCAACCGCAGCACACTCATCAGATGACTGAGCAACAACGCCACACCCGCACCCAGCACCCACGTAAAGTCAATCTGCGCCCATAAAATCCTCAGCGCTTCTTTATCCAAATAAAAAAACACCACCCCAAGTGCAATCGCAGCCACCCCAAGCCGCAGGAAGGAGCGGAGCATCGAGCGCACAGGCGCAGGTGTATGAGGCATATCCATCAATCCACAGGCGGAGCGTGGGGCGCTTGCCCCTCACCTTTATCCGACACGGCCTGCTTCTTTGCCCCTGCCACATGCTGCGTATGCGCAATGCGGTAAGGCCTTGAGCCGCGCGCACTATAATAAGTACGCATCAGCAATTCGGCTATAAAGCCCGTTGTAATCAACTGTACACCGGTAATCAGCAGCAAAATCCCGACATAAAAAAGTGGCCGTCCACCAATATCCTCGCCCAACAATTTCTGTACCAAAAGCCAGCTTTGAATCAAACCGCCCGCAAACAGGCTCGCAAGCCCGAGGCCACCAAAAAGATGCATCGGCTTTTGTCGATAGCGCAAGAAGAACGCCATCAAAAGCAGGTCACTTGCCACGCGGAACGTACGCCCCAAGCCATATTTCGAGACTCCCGCCCGCCGCGCATGGTGACGCACCCCCATCTCCACAATCTTGGCACCACGCATATCAGCCAAAATCGGCACAAAGCGATGCAGCTCGCCATACAGGTCAATTTCTTCTGCAATCCACCGCCGAAACACCTTGAGCGTACAGCCATAATCATGCACCGACTGTTTACTCACCGAGCGGATCATCCGGTTCGCAATCCGGCTTGGAATTTTACGCAAAAACA
>JANQHP010000098.1 GCA_028282625.1 Rickettsiales bacterium
ACCAAGTCTTTTTCTTCGATCGCAAGCGCATCTTCTTCAATAATATGCAAGCGTTCGCCTACAATCGCCTGGATCTCCTGCAACGCTGGGATACAACGCGCATCCTGCTCCACCACCGTCACACGCTTGGCACCACAAAGCAGCAAGGTGCGCGTCAGCGCACCAGGTCCAGGCCCCACCTCATAAATATGCAAGCGCGTGATATCAGGAATCGCTGCTGCAATACGCCCGGTAAGGTTCAAGTCGAAAAGAAAATGCTGGCCCCAGGCTTTGCGCTGGCGGATACCGTGCTGCTCCACCACCACACGTAGCGGGGGCAAAGCATGTATCAACGCCTCATGTTGCGCCAGTAGCCCCTCTTTCATGCGTCGTTAAAGGCGGATTTCAATAAACGCCGCTGCGCGCAGCTCTTTGATATAACGGCGCGCCTCTTGCTCCGTTTTTTGGCGTTGCAAAAGCGTCCTCATTTTCGCGGTAGACATATTTTTTTCCAGCGTACGGCGGTTGCCTACTTTTAAAATATGGAAACCCTGCTCCGAAGGTATGGGCCCCGTCACCTGATTTTCTTCCGTTCTTTCCACCACCTCACGCAAAGCGCCACGCAATTGATTTTGGGGCATCCACCCAATCACGCCTCCTTTTTGCCGCGTGTTGGCGGTAGAAAATTGCTGAGCGATCTCGCTAAACCGTGCGCCGCCTTGCAGCTGGGTATAAATATGATGTGCCAATTCGCGAGCTTCTTTTTGCTGCTCTTCCGTTTCTGCAGCAAGAAAAATCTCAGATAAATAGACCTCCGTTACCGAGTCCGCATGCTTGAGCTGATCCAGCGCGTCTTGTATTTCATAGTCGCTGACCTGCACCCGAGAGCGCACCTCTCTTCCCATAATTTTTTGCCACAAAATCTGCCCGCGCAATTGCTGCATCATGGTATGCTCTGGAATGCCCTGGCTCTTGATATAGTCAGGAAAACCGCCTTCCTCCAAATTATTGCGTGCTTCAAGGTCTTGCATCGCCAGGCGCATGTCCGCCTCTTTGACTTCAACGCCCAGCTCTTCTGCTTTTTGCTGATACAATGCCTCATTGATCAAACCTTGCAGCGCACCAGCGATAATTTTTTGCCGTGCCTCTTCGGTATCCGGCAAGGAGGAAGACCTTGCAATCATCAGCACCCTTTCCTGCAAATCATAATTGCTGATGGATTGGATAGTGACGATTGCGGCCACGCGGTATGCCTGTGCCCATGCCGATGCTGGAAGCAACAGGCAGAAAATCCACGCCCATCCGATCAGCTTAAGCATTAGTCGGATTGGCTACCCAGATGTTTTAAAGATAGCGTCAGAAGATAGGTGGTAGAAGGTTCAATGTCACGATCGCGTGTAAAATCACGCTTCCAACCTGCACCCACCTTCAAGCACGATCCCTCATAGATCACACCGCCCGCCGCTGAAACCCAGCCACCGCCACTTTCCAAATTACGGCGACTATTGGCATATACCGACCATGTATCATTCAGCCTTACGGTCGCACCTGAAGCAATCTCATGACGGTCATAGGTGCTGTTTTCTTCATCGAGCTGCAAATACCCCAACTCAAACGTCACCGGATCAATGCCGTAACTTGCTTCCACCTCCTGGCGACGGAAATCACCATAATCCTTGTCAATCCGGAAGCGGTATAACAAATGCGCATCCTTTGTGTTGTGGTGCAAGCTGACGCGACCCACATAGTCTGAGAAATGGTCTTCCATCCCACTATTGGCCGTATAAATACTGTCCTGCTTGGCATGGTAATGTTGCCCAAAAAGAAACTGCACATTGGCAATCTCGTGCATGATGCTTCCTTCAAAGCCATAATTGGTACGGAAGCCACTTTCCACACGGTCCAGACCGGTAAAGTGGTTGTCACTAAACAAGTTCAGGTCGGTAATTTCCAGCAGCAGGCTATCCTCATTGGGGATTTTATCGGGGTTATTGCCGCTGGCACTTGCAATGACCTGCACAATCGGTTCAATCAACACCGTCGCAAACTTCCCTTGCCGTATAAGCGGGTAACGCCATTCCAATTCTGCCTGCGGAATCACGCGGCCAATCCATCCATCTTTTTCATTGCCAGGCAAAGGAATATCTTCCACCGAATACACATCCCCGCGCACCGAAGTTCTTACCTTAAACTGATGCCCATTTTGCGTGGTGTAAGGCAATTCCCATCCCAATGTGCCAGATATCCGGCGGCTCTTTTCGGCATCCGTCTTGGAAAGCGCCATCAGGTTCCCTTCTGCCACCAGCACGCTGTCCATCCAGCCTGTTGGCATCCGATATTCTGCTTCTACCAACGGCAGCACAAAAGGAGTCGCACCAGGGTCATCCGTTGCGTTAAGGCCTTGGAAAGAAAGCGTTTGCGCATGCACAAAATAGCGCTCTGTCAGTTGCTGCACATAGGCACGAGAGGTCAGCAAATCATCGTCATTGATATTGTAACGCTGCAAGTACGTATCGTCCGAAGAACGAATGGCGGCAAATCCAGCGCTCCAATCATTCTCAAAGTCAAAATGTCCCTGACCTTCAATATGCCCACGCAGGTCACGACCATCCTGGCGTATCCCGTTGATATCCCTCTCACGTGGGTTGGTGATACTCCCTTTAAAGCTATAAGCACCGTAGCGCGTTAAGTGCCGCACCTCACCATTTAATATCGTGCCCTCTTTGGAGGTAAACACAGGTGTCAGGGTCACATCCGCGTTCGGCGCAAGGTTGAGATAAGCCGGCGTACTGACCACAATCCCCAAATTGCCGTCACTGCTATAGGTCGGCGCAAGCAGGCCTGTTGCCCGCTCTGCCTCAGGAGTAGGGTGCGAAAGATAAGGCGTATAAAGTACCGGCACCCCAAACAAATCCAGCGAGGCATGGCGGTAACTCATACGCGCTTTCTCACGGTCCAACGTCACCTTTTCTGCACTTAGCTGCCATAAAGGTTGGCTCTTTTCGCCGTTAATGCAAACTGCACAAGGGGAGAACCTGGCACCTTCTAATACCGCACGATCTTCGTTTTCACGGATCGCTCGGTTGGCCGAAAACAAAGAACCGCCTGCAAAACGACCGCTTAATTCCTCAATCACACCTTCAGTCAGCGTATCGTTGATAGAGGCGCGCTTGGCAAAATACACATCACCGTTGGTGTCCTCCAGGCGAATATTCCCTTCACCCTCAATGCGATTTTCTGCTTGATGATAGATCACCTCATCGGCCTGCAGCACACGCTCTTCATAGGTAATCTCCACATTACCCTTGGCCACCACCTGTGATTCGTTATTGCGGTACTCCATCTCATCGGCCTCAATCGCCGCAGCGCCCTCTTGCGCCTGCGAAGCAGAAGCCGATAGGTCTGAAAAAAGCAGAGGAGGCCAAGCCACACCAACAGCCAACAAAGAAAGAGTGCAAACAGTGCGGCGCATGCGTGGCTCCTGATTTATAAATAGGCTATTCATATCTAAAAAGTTTTTCGATATAAATCAAGCATCCGTTTTAAAATTGTCTTCTAAAACCTCCATACGTTGACCCGGGCACACAACTCTAGTAGCATCAGCGCCCACAAAAATCTTATACTTCAAGGAAAAAACCATGCCATCTCGTCCTACACTGCTTTTTCTCTCCGGCAGCATCCGCAAAGGGTCACTCAACACACAATTGGCACGTCAAGCCTGTGATATGGCAGGTTCACTGGAGTGTGACCCGACCTTCATTGACCTATCTGAGTATCCTATGCCACTCTACCATGGCGACTTGGAAGCAGAAGAGGGCCTTCCTGCATCGGCCAAAGAGCTCAAGCAAGTTTTTGCGGGTAGCCAAGGCTTTCTCATCGCTTCACCGGAATATAACAGCTCCTTTTCACCCTTGCTCAAAAACACGCTAGATTGGATTTCGCGCCCGCACACTGAAAACGAAGCACCACTTGTGGCATATCGTGGCAAGGTCGCCGCACTCACTGCTGCATCGCCCGGTGGTTTTGGCGGCCTCAGAGGCCTCACCCCTCTGCGTATGATGCTTGGCAACATTGGCGTCCACGTGATTCCAGACCAACTGGCCATTAGCCATGCCACAAAAGCATTTGATGCAGAAGGCAACCTTACAGACGAGCGCGCATCTGCCACCCTTCGTACCATCGTGGAACAACTCGCCCAAACGGCACAAGCTTTACAAAACTAAACGTGAATACACGCTTGTATTTATGCCTGTGCTATGGCATGTAATTCGCATGCAACCACGTTATAGTTAAACGCATGTTTTTCATCATAGGCAACGTTATCGTTATTGGGTCGGTCATCTCCGGCTATGTGTTGCACAATGGGAACCTTGCGGTACTCTACCAACCCACGGAATACCTCATCATTGGCGGCGCAGCGCTTGGCTCTTTTATCATCGCCAACCCAAAAGTCACGCTTGTTCAAACACTTAAAAGCTTCAAATACCTGCTCAAATCCGGTCCACCGCACAGCAAGCAAGCGTATGTGGAGCTGTTGATGTTTATGTATAACATCTTCAAATTCATGAAAACCAAAGGGATGCTTGAGGTAGAAAGCCACATTGAAAACCCCAAGGAAAGTGAGCTTTTTAAAGATTATCCGGCGGTGATTGGTGACCATCATGCCACCGATATGTTTTGCGACTATATTCGCCTCATGACCATGGGGATTGAAGACAAATACGTGCTGGAAGACCTTTTAGATGCAGAACTGGAAAAGCAACACCATGAGCTAGAAGAAATTGCCACAGGCGTCATGACACTGGGGGATTCGTTCCCAGCCCTTGGCATTGTGGCGGCGGTACTGGGTGTGATCATCACCATGGGTTCTATTTCCGAACCACCGGAAATTCTGGGTGGCTTGGTGGGTGCAGCGCTGGTGGGTACCTTTCTTGGGATCCTGGTGGCCTATGGCTTTGTAGGACCCATGGGCCAATATCTGGGCAAATACTTTAATGCAGAACATAAATTCTATGAATGCATCAAAATTGGCCTGCTTTGCCACGTGCAGGGCAACGCACCAGCGGTTTCCATCGAATTTGCCCGCAAATCCATTCCGTCTCCGCTCATGCCTACTTTCAAGGATATCGAACAGGCTATGGAATCCGCTTAAACACCGGGCCATCTACATCTAAAGGATTATGCCATGGCCGAAGCGGCACAAAATATCATCATCAAAAAAATCAAGAAGGGCGGCCACGATTACCATGGTGGCGCCTGGAAGGTGGCATATGCGGACTTTGTCACCGCCATGATGGCATTTTTCCTGCTCATGTGGCTGCTCAATGCCACCGAGGCAGAAAACCTGGCAGGCCTGGCAGACTATTTTGCTCCAACGGTCGGGGTGCAGGGTGAGATGGGGATTGGCTTTCGCGGCGGGAAATCTGCCCTGTCCTCTGGTATCGGTGCGGACCGTAATACCAACAGAGGCGTGGTTTTTGGCGGTGTGCCCAGCGGCCCCATCACCAAAGTGACCGAAAAACGTGAGGTCGACACCGAGGAAGAAGATGCCGAGCAGGTCGTGCTGATGATTGGCACCGGACCAGGCAATGCAA
>JANQHP010000134.1 GCA_028282625.1 Rickettsiales bacterium
GCAGCCAACGACCCTTGCCAAAGAGCGGGCAACCAACCCCTTCCTGCGGGCACGCACGCTGGAGGATTTTACCCGCAGGCGACAGAAGAAGGATGTGGCGTAAAGCCACGACCCTCACGGGGGAGGTGGAGGAGGTGTAGTAGAGGTTAATGGGCAGAGCGGTATGTTAATATTAAGTAAGCCTGCAATGCCTGTCACAATTGCGTCTGCTGAAAAGAGGGCCCCTATGGCGGTGGCGGTTGCCAGCGTGGTGCCCCAGGTGGTTTTGCCAAAAAAAACCCCAACCGCCATAAAAATAATGGCAGCCACGGCAATCGTGCGTCCCCCCTGGCCTTTAAGAAACGCAACAAGGTCACACAAAATCACCCCCACGGTTGCATTAAGCGTGGGCTGGGCCCAGAGCTCCAGCGGTAGCATATAGACCGCCAGAGCCAAGCCAAAAAGCATCCATGAGGGTGTGTGCGTGTGCATGTGGCTTAGGTGGAGGTCGCGGTTGGACATTGTGGAAAGGCAGAGCTGCCATCGGTGGTCGCGTCTGCAATGGCTTCTGCAATGGTGGCCGCACCAAAGATACCAGCCACGCCCACGCCGACCATGATCACCAGACCCCAGTTGACCTTCCCGAAGAAGGCACCGATGCCAAGGAACAGGATACCGATCACGCCGACGGCGCGGGCAACCTGGCCGGTGGCGAGGACAAGGATCTGGCAGACGACGTCGCCGACATTATTGCTGAAGATATTGGCAAGGGCGCTATGTGGTACAAGCGCAAGCGCAAGTGCCACGTAGAGCCAAGAGAGATGATATGAACGCATAATCGTTACCTTATGATGATTAAGTGGTAGTAGGGGCGATACACTCGTTGACAAAGGTAGTATTGTCCGTGGTTGCTTTCGCAATTTCCTCTGCAATGGTGGCTGCACCAAAGATACCGGCGACACCGACGCCGACCATGATCACCAGACCCCAGTTGACCTTCCCAAAGAAGGCACCGATGCCAAGGAACAGGATGCCGATCACGCCGACGGCGCGGGCAACCTGGCCGGTGGCGAGGTCAAGGATCTGGCAGATAACGTCGCCGACATTATTATCGAAGATATTGGCCCAGGCTCCTTGCGGGAAGAGGACCACCAGCGCGGCCAGCAGCATGCAGCGCGCCGTGAGGGTATGGGAAGAATGTAAAGACATGGTTGCATCTCCTGTGTTGTGTTTTGTGAGGGCAGATCACTGTATCAATATGTGCCATCTTTTTTCACTCTAACACCCGTTTGTGACAAAATGATGACAAAACGTAAAAAACTATCTTTTTTTGTTTGAGTCTCCAACTGGTGGAGGCTTTCTGTGTGAAAAAAGCTTGACAAATGGAGCAAAAAACATAGCATCCACCTTTCTACCATGCTGCAAGTGTGCATCTTTATGCCGCTTGTGTTTAACAAAATAGCAAGCGTGTTTTTTGCGTGTGGAAGGATAGAGATGATGTTGGCTTCTTGTAATCGTATCAAAAAATGGGGCGCGCATGTTGGCGTGTTTTTCTGCATGCTTATGCTGTTGCCCTCCGCGCTTTTCGCACGTGAGTCGGTCCATATGGTGGGCTCTTCTACCGTGTATCCCTTCGTGACCATTGCCGCCGAAGAATTTGGCATTGTGTCGGCGCATCGTACGCCGATTGTGGAATCCACGGGCACGGGCGGTGGCTTCAAGCTTTTTTGCAGTGGCGTGGGGAAAGATACCCCGGATATGGTGAATGCATCGCGTGCCATCAAGTCTTCCGAGCGCGAGGTGTGCCGCCAAAATGGTGTACACCAAATCAGCGAATTGATGATCGGCTATGACGGTATTGTGCTGGCCAATGCGAACGCCGCGCCGCAATACCGCCTGAACACGATGCAGCTTTTTATGGCGCTGGCGGCCAAGGTGCCGTTTAACGGCATATTGGTGGATAATCCTTACCGAAGCTGGCAGGATGTGCACGCTTCCCTGCCCGATGTGCCAATTGAGGTGCTGGGCCCACCGCCCACCTCTGGCACGCGTGATGCCTTTGTGGCACTGGTGATGCAGGCGGCATGTATGGATTTGCCGGCGTTTATGGCGACGTATCCGGAGAAGAAGAAGCGCAAAAAGGCGTGTGGTAGGATGCGTGAAGACGGGCATTTTATTGAAGCGGGGGAAAACGACAATTTGATTGTGCAGAAGCTGGTGGCCAACCCCAACGCGCTTGGTATTTTTGGCTATAGTTTTTTGGAAGAAAATGGTGACAAGGTGCAGGGTAGCTTGATCAATGGTATCGCGCCTTCGGCGGATATGATTGCCGCAGGCAGCTACCCGATTGCGCGCCCGCTTTTTGTGTACCTTAAGCCGCAGAATATGGCGCATGTGCCGGGCTTACGCGATTTTGCCCATTTCCTGCTGACCGAGGATATGATCGGGCGTGAGGGCGCGTTGGTATTCCGCGGCATGGTGCCGCTTTCTGCGCAGGATTATACGGACGTGCAAGCGGTATCCACCAGTTGGGACTAGACATCGTAGCTTTAGCGAAGGGCGGATGAGGAGGTGTGAAAACACCCCGGTGCGCCATAAAGCGCGGTCCGGGGTGTTTTCAGTTAGTCGCGGCAACCCTTCTCAACCTAAGTGCTGACGAATGGCTTGACTGAACTTACGTCCCTCCTCTTCGCGTGCTACGTAGGCTCTGGCGGCCTCGAGGATGGCTCCGGTGCGCAAATAAGCTTCGATGCCTGTCCACCTGTTCTCCCAAAGTTCACGCACTGCGGGCACCACATTGGTGCATACTACCTCCATGTTGTTTGGATTTCGATTCCAGGCGATCAGGGCAGGCGTCATCTCGTTTATCAGTTGAGGAATTCCCCTTTTGGGGACTTCCCATCCCATGCTCGTGAAGAAATCTCGATCGAAGAGCCTGACTAAGCCTGCTTCAATCTTGTCCTGTGTAGGAAAATTCGACATTGTAGTTGCTCCTTTTTCCCCGTTAGCGGGGAAATTCTTTAGAGTCAGAGTCTCCCCAGGCGGCAAGGCGCGGGGATATATAAGGCAGGGTAAGAGTAGCGGATTGCTCTCTCTGTCAAGTCTTATTAAGCAGATGTTAGAGTTTAGAGTGGAGAGTTGAGTGGAGTTGCAAGTTGTAAGTACTCTGTGTTCCGTCATCCCGTGGCTTAGGTGACGGTATCCAGGTCTTGTCATTCCTGCTTTAGGCAGGAATCTCACTACCCACGACTTAAAACGCTGCAAGGGAGATTCCCGCGTTCGCGGGAATGACGTGGTATATAGTGCACCCCCTCATCCTAACCCTCTCTTCTTAGAGGGGAGAGGGAAAAAGGGGCCGC
>JANQHP010000151.1 GCA_028282625.1 Rickettsiales bacterium
GCAGGGCGAGCAGGGCCTCCTGCGCCTCCTGCACGGTGCGGAAATGTTTGCCACGCTTAATAGAACGCAGGATCGGGTGGCCCCAGTCGGGATGACGCGCGGCCTCGCGCCGACGCTGCGGATGCTTTTCCAGCGCAGCTCGGTGTTTTGTCGCCGAAAGGGTCCAGGTGCCCGTACTGCGCTTTTGAAGCTGCACGATAGCATAATGGCCAAGAAAGCCCGCCTCCTGCTCCTCTTCGTTCACCTCATACCCCTTGATCCACAAGCAAAGCGTATCTTCAGGAAGGTCGGTGATTTTGGAGGACGTCTCAAAACTTGCCTGGATGGAGGCAAGCTTGCCGCGCGCAACTTTCTCTTCGGCAAAGCGCAGCAACCCATCCACCACCCCCTGGATCAGTGGTGACTCGATCGAAGCAATGGTTTTTGGCTCAGGCATAAAGGGGGGAGTTTTTCACCTCAACTATCACACCTTACGCAGTATGGACAAGCGAAGAATAGCTGTCCAGAAAATAATAATGAGAATCATTATTAAAAATAATGGGGTGTGATCACCGTGTTTACTCTAAGTCATCACCTCTATCCCACGAAGCATCCTTGCATTTTTCGGCTACCGCGCGGATACTAAACACCGTTCACAAAATACACCCACGCACCATGCCCTCTTCCTCACCGCTTCGCATCGTCTTTATGGGCACGCCTGCATTCGCCCTACCCACCCTTGCTAAAATCCAGGCAAGCCCGCACGCGCTCCTAGCACTTTATACCCAGCCACCCCGCCCGGCCGGTCGTGGCAAGAAGCTCCGCCCCTCTCCCACGCAAGCATGGGCTCGGCAACACCATATCCCTGTCCACACGCCAATTTCGCTTAAACATCCAGAGGCAGTGCAAACCCTTGCCACGCTGAAGCCCGATGTCATCGTGGTGGCGGCCTATGGCCTTCTGTTGCCCCAGGCCGTGCTGGATATCCCGCCTCATGGCTGTTTAAACATCCACCCTTCGCTGCTGCCGCGCTGGCGTGGGGCCGCGCCCATCGCGCATACGCTGCTTGCGGGCGATCAAGAAACCGGCGTGGGCATCATGCAGATGGAAGTAGGCTTAGATTGCGGCCCAATCCTCGCGCAAATTCATCACCCCATCGGGCCAGAAGAAAATGCGGGCACCCTGCATGATACCTTAGCTAAAAAAGGGGCAAGCCTCTTGCTGCAAATCTTGGATGCCATCGCAGCAGGTAATCCTCCTGCTGCCACACCCCAATCCAATCAAGGCATCACCTACGCTACCAAAATCACGGCCAAAGACCGCCCGATCGATTGGCAACAACCCGCCGAGCAAATTACCCACCACATCCGCGCCCTGGCGCCCGCACCGGGTGCCACCTGCCATATGCAGGGCGAGCAGGTCAAACTCTTGCGCGCAAAAGCCTTGCTGCAACCGCATACCAGCGCGCCCGGCACCATCCTTTCCATCCACCCGTTGCAGATCGCCTGCGGCAAGGGCATCCTGGAACCACAACTCCTCCAGCGCCCCGGCAAAAAGCCGATGGAAACCCACGACTGCCTGCGCGGCTTTGCGCTAGAAACCGGCAGCATGTGCACCTAAAACACCTCAATCCCAACCGCCTATGCCTCGCTACAAACTCACCTTAGAATATGACGGCACCGGCTTTGCCGGCTGGCAAAGGCAGGAGGAGGCTCCCAGCCTGCAAGCGCTGCTGGAACAAGCCGCCAGCCGCTACGCCGACCATCCGGTCGAAAGCTACGCAAGTGGCCGCACCGATGCCGGCGTGCACGCGCTCGGCCAAGTGGTGCATGTCGATATCACGCGCACCGCCAGCGGCTATAGCGTCATGCAGGGCATCAATTATTACCTGCAGAACCAGCCCTTAATCGTGGTGGATGCCGAACAGGTCGCAGGTGACTTCCACGCGCGCTTTTCCGCCACTAAGCGTGCCTATCTCTACCGCATCATGCACCGTAACATCCCGCTGGCCTTAGAGCAGAGCCGCGTGTGGCCCCTGCATCAAGCGCTAAACCTGCCCGCCATGCAGGAAGCGGCCGAGCACCTGCTTGGCCACCACGACTTCACCAGCTTTCGCTCCACCGAGTGCCAGGCCAAAAACCCCGAGCGCACCTTGGATAGCATTACGCTCGCCCCCTTTGCCTCCCCACTTGGTGAGGAACTCCACCTCACCATCACCTCACGCTCCTTCCTGCACCATATGGTGCGCATCATCACCGGCACGCTCGTGCAAGTCGGCACCGGCGCGTGGGAACCAAGTCGCATTCCGGAAATCCTTGCCGCCAAAGATCGCCGGCAAGCAGGCCCCACCGCGCCCGCCAGCGGGCTCTATTTTTTATACGCACGCTATTGATTTCATCTGTTCCTCACGCTATGAATGCGTGTTATCTCTTAAATCCATAAGGTGTCCCCGCCATGAAACGTATTGCCATTATTCTACTCCTTATTCTGATCGCCCTGCCCGTAATAGGAGGCTTCGTCGTGGGCGCCATCGCCAAGCAAGCCGTCAACCAGGTAGGCCCTTCCATTTTAGGCGTACCGGTCTCGGTGGAAGGTATCTCCCTTTCCTTGCTTGGTGGCAGCGCTACCATCTCTGGCCTGAAAGTCGGGAACCCGGAAGGCTACAGTGAAAATGATATGTTTGCGCTTGGTATAGTGGATGTCGACCTTGATGTACTCTCGCTTCTTTCGCATGAAATTGTGGTCGGCCATATCGATATTGATGCCCCACGCATCAGCTACGAACTGGGGCAATCCGGCAGCAATATCCAGGCGCTGCTTCAGCAAATAAACGAAGGGTCTGCGACCAACGCACAGCCCGAAGCAGGCCCAAATGCTTCGCGTTCAGAGTCAAGTGGCGAGGGCAAAACCGTGGTGATTGACCGTTTGGTGCTTTCCAACGCGGAGCTTACCATCGTCACACCGCTGGCCTCCGGCACGGCGTCCCTGCCCACCGTAACGGTGAATGATATTGGCCGAGACACCGGCGGCGCAGGCGCAAGAGAAGTCGCCCAAACCGTGATCCATGCCATCTTAAGCCAAATCAAATCGGTGGATATGGGCAGCATCCTGGGCTCGGCCAAAGGGCTTAGCGGCGACCTGAAAAAGGGCGTAGAAGAGCTCGGCAATAAGCTTAAGGGCCTGTTTTAAGCACTGTTTTTGAGCTGTATGCTCAAAGGTCTCTGTACACGCAACACCACCACAAAATCCATTTTGAGGCGAAAATTGCCATTTTTTAAGAATCGGAAGTGACCTTGTGTTAAATAGCGCCAGCACACATTAGAGAATCGAGCGAAAATAACAGGTTTTAAGCACCGGAACGCAGTGTAGTTTGCGCTTATATATGCCCAGTTCTTGCAAAATTATTGCCCAGACACCACCGTCACAAGATCCATTTTGAGGCGAAAATTGCTATTTTTGAGAACCGGAAGCGTAAGTGTAGGGAAAACTACATGCGCACCGGAAGCGGAGAAAATGGCAATTTGCAGGCCAAAAGGGACTTGTGGGTTGCTATTTAGGTGGCGTGTCTAAGGCGTACGCCTCATGCAATGCCCGCACGGCCAGCTCCATGGCGCTGGCTTCAATCAGCACGCTCACCTTGATTTCCGAGGTGGAAATCACCAGGATATTCACCCCTTTATCGGCCAGCGTCCGGAACATTTTCTGCGCCAGGCCCGCATGGGTTCGCATGCCCACACCCACCACCGAAATTTTAGCCACATTCTCATCCACCCAGCATTTGCTAAAGTCGAGCTTGCCTTGCTTCTTGGCCTCTTCCAGCGCTGCTACCGCACCGGCGGCATCCTCTTTGGCCACCGTGAACGTCATGTCCGTATACCGCCCGTCCTCGGTCACGTTTTGCACGATCATATCCACATTAATGTCGCTTGCGGTCAGCGGATCAAACACATCGGCCGCCACACCCGGCGTATTGGGCACCCCGCCCAGCACAATCTGTGCGTCTCCCTGACTATGCGTCACACCGGTAATCAGTCGTCGTTCCATAACATCCTTCTCCTCTACCAAAACGGTTCCAGGGCTCTCATCAAAACTGCTGCACACACGCACCTTCACATGGTATTTCATCGCCATTTCCACCGAGCGTGTTTGCAATACTTTAGCGCCAAGCGAGGCCATTTCCAACATCTCTTCATAACCCACTTTGCGCAGCACACGTGCTTGCTTCACCACCCGTGGATCGGCCGTATAGACCCCATCCACGTCGGTATAAATATCGCACTGCTCCGCCTTGAGTGCCGCCGCCAACGCCACCGCGCTCGTATCGCTGCCACCGCGCCCAAGCGTGCTAACCCGCCCGGCCTCGGTCACCCCCTGGAAGCCCGGCACCACCACAATATGCTGCTCTTTGAGCGGCGAAAGAATCGCCTCGGTGTCAATCGTATCAATCCGTGCCTTACCATGACGCGCATCGCTCACAATAGGCACCTGCCAACCAAGCAGCGAACGTGCCTTGACACCACGCGCCTGCAAGCAAAGCGCTAGCAAGCCGCTGGTTACCTGCTCACCCGAAGCCACCACATTGTCATATTCCGCCCACGCGGTTTCCTGTTGCCACAGCGCCTCTTCTGGACCTGCCTGCTTGCACCACTCCACCAGCTGATTGGTCACACCCGCCATCGCCGAAACCACCACCACCACGTGATAGCCTTCTTGCTGGGCTTGCATCGCATGCGCGGCCGCCGCCTGAATCCGCTTGAGATCCGCGACCGAAGTACCGCCAAATTTTTGGACTAAAATACGCATATAAAAGGGCCTTCTATCCTCAGCGCGAACCGTGTCTAAAGCCCCAGGCACCACAGCATGATGGCCTTTTGCACATGCAAGCGGTTTTCCGCTTCGTCCCACACCGCCGATTGCGGCCCATCCATCACACCATCGCTCACCTCTTCTCCGCGATGTGCCGGCAAGCAATGCAAAAAGACCGCGTCTGCCGAGGCCTGCTCCATCAGCCCTTCATTGACCTGATAAGGCCCAAGCACCGCACGTTTGCTATCGCTCTCCTCATCCCCCATGGAAACCCAGGTATCCGTCGTAATGCAATCGGCCCCTTGGGCGGCTTCCCTTGCGTCGGTAAAATGCTTCACCCCTTCGGGCAAATTCGCCGGAGGTGCAAGCTCTTCCGGGCAAGCAAGATGCAGCGTAAAGCCAAAATGCTCGGCGGCGTGCACCCAGCTGGTCGCCATATTATTGTAGTCGCCCGTCCAGCACACAATCTTGCCCTCAAGCGTGCCAAGCCGCTCTCTTAGCGTCATCACATCGGCCAGCACCTGGCAGGGATGGCTGTTATCGGTCAAGCCATTGATCACCGGCACATCGGCGTGACGCGCAAGCTCCAGCAGGGTCGCATGGCGAAAGGTCCGAATCATCACCATATCCACATAGCGCGAAAGCACCTTGGCCGTATCATGGACCGACTCTCCCCTTCCAAGTTGCGATTCCTGGCTGCTCATCACCACGGAAAACCCGCCCATTTCCTGCACACCCACCTCAAACGAAACGCGCGTACGGGTGGAAGGCTTTTCAAAAATCATCGCCAGGCTCCGGCCTGCAAGATGCGACTGTGCTTCCTTAGGCGCAGATTTCAGCACCGCAGCGCGGTCCAGAATATCCTGAAGATCCTGGGTATCAATGACGTTGAGGTCCAAAAAATGTCGGAAAGAGGCCATGGTTTAATACTCCTTACACATCGCTTCAAGCTTGCTATAGGCTTCATCTATATCGGCTTTTTTAACAATCAGCGGCGGCAGCAAGCGCACCACCTCTTGCGCGGCCGGCACCGCCAAAAAGCGATGCTCCCGCGCGCGCGCCACAAAATCCCGCGCGTTGACCTGCAGCCCAAGCCCGCGCATCAACCCCACACCGCGCACCTCACGCACCACCTTGGGAAAGCTATCGGCCAACGCCTGCAAGCGCTCCCCAAAATACTCGCCCATCTCGTGGACCTGTGCCAAAAACCCTTCTTCCAGGATGATATCCAGCACCGCATTGCCGACCGCCATCGCCAGCGGATTATTGCCATAGGTCGAGCCATGCGTCCCCGGCTCCATGCCTGAAGCCGCTTCCTTTGTAGCAATGCAAGCACCCAGCGGAAAGCCGCTGCCAATCCCTTTGGCTGAGGAAAGAATATCGGGCACAATCCCCGCCTGCTCATAAAAAAAGAGTGCGCCGGTCCGGCCCATGCCGCACTGCACCTCGTCCAAAAACAGCAAGATCCCGTGCTGGTCGCATAACGCCCTAAGCGCCTGTAGATAGTCCGGCGTGGCCACCGTCACGCCGCCTTCGCCTTGAATCGGCTCCAGCAAAATGCCAGCCGTCTCCTCCGTGATCGCCGCCTCCACCGCCGCAATATCCCCGGCTGGCACCTGATCAAAACCGGGCAAGGCCGGCTGAAAACCCTCCATCACGCTCGGCTTGCCCGCGGCGGAAATCGTCGCCATCGTCCGCCCGTGAAAGCTCCCA
>JANQHP010000160.1 GCA_028282625.1 Rickettsiales bacterium
ATCCCTACCAGCCAACACATCCTCTTTCCCCTAAAAGAGGGAGGGGGTGTGTTTTTTTATGGATCCACGGCACGGCGTCACGCTGCTAAACACCGCCTAGCACTTCGTAGGCATGCATACCAATGAATGCTTGACAGACCCCCCCCTGCATCTGGTATATTTACCATGATTTAATGATAAGGGGAGGTGGCATGGTTACACAGGCACAAGTACAGGACCACGATATCATGCGCGGTTCGTTTACGGATGACCGCGGAAGAAGGCATGACTATGTTGAGCTTCTTTTAAGTAAAGAGATTGCACATATTTCCCGCCTTATGATCATGCCAAACTCGGTGGTGATTGTCACATCACGTGATGAAGCAGGTGTTGCAAGTGCGTTAGGAGATGAAGGAATCCAGATTACGTATCAAGAAACTCAGGAAATCGGTGGGGTAAACCCAGAAGCTTCCACTGAAACACTCTATCAAATCCACAAAGAGCAAGCGCACGATGCAATTGTGGCCTTGGCTAACTATGCACCCGAAGGTCAGCCAAGACTGGCTCCGCGAGGATTAGATCTTGCCACGAAATTTTTAAATGCCGGGCTGGAGGTGGAGATCAACGCCATCGGTGCAGACCGAGATATTCAAACCATTGGATGCTTTACCAACGCAGTACAACAAGCAGCACAAGCGGCGCGATAACAAGCCTGTGGCTGCACTTTCCCACACCGAGCAAGAGACCCTACGAAAAGGCAATATGGTTTTTCTATTGCAAAGAAAAACCCTGCTGGGCAAGGATCGCTTTTTGTATCTTTCTGCCAGTAAAGCGCAATATGATACGCTCCAGCAGGCCCTTGCGCGTGAGGAGATTATCCTGGATTTTGGTGATTACGGCACGGTTCTTTTAGAAGGTGAAGGAAGCCCAAGTGAAGAAGATAGGGCATTCATCCAGAAGAAGCACCTGGCACCAGAAGAGGAAACGGATTCACAGGCGTGAAGTGCGGTGGTGCCTTGCCTGCATGGTGCGGTACAAGGTTTGGATCACTGCCTGGTGACGCCAGCTTTCCTGACAGATGCAATGCCAGAGTGCCAATTCTGTTTCATCAGGAATATAGCCCGCATCCTGTTCATAGCGGGTGAGGAGTGCGAGCGCTTGATCCATCAAATGCATGGCATCTTCCAGCGGCGGGTGGTGCATCTATTCAACCTTTTGCGTTGCATTCAACCAAACGACACCCATGCATGAATGCACAGGTGCCGGGGTGTTAACAAACCACTACTAGATGGCCGCAGCGCTTTTAGCCGCAAAGCCTGTTACATGACGCCGCCACCCCGACTTAAGAACAATGTCTTGTATCGAGATGACAGTTGAATAACGACTGCTGTCACAGCCGCTAGTAGATGGGTTGTTATGCCCCAGAGCCGTGTCGACTCTAGGTGGCATTAGAGCCTATTTTTCTTTGTGGGTCAATAGCCTGTGTGAGTGGGTAACTGGTGCGGGCTGGTGGGTGGTGACTGGTAATTGAGGGTTGGTGTGGGCCGTGTTCAGGGTTCGGTGTTCCGTGTTACACCCCCTCACCTTAATCCTCTCCCCCAAGGGGGAGAGGAGATTTGGAAAGGTACATGGGACTTCCCGGCGTGGGCGCAGGGGTTAAGACCCCTGCTTATAGAAAGCACACCATCACGCTTGTTTGTATTGCATCAAGCGGTAGGAAAGGGCCTCGGCCAGGTGGTCGGTCTGCATTTTCTCGCAGGCGGCCAGGTCGGCAATGGTGCGTGCTACCCGCAACACGCGATGGTAGCCACGCATCGAAAGCTGCATCTTTTCCATCGCCTCTTCCAGCAAAGCCTGCGCTGCGCGATCGCACCCTGCAAGTTCCTGCTCAAGTAGTGGCCCTTCGGCCTGCGCATTCACCGTCGCATCGGTGCTGGTATAACGCTCGGCCTGACGCGTACGCGCCGCCTCCACACGCGCGGCAACGGTGGCGGAATCTTCGCCCTCTTTCGCCTGCCGTACCTCTTGCGGGGTCAAAGCAGGCACCTCAATATGTACATCAATCCGATCCAGCAGCGGCCCGGAAAGCTTGGCCTGGTAATCCTGCCCGCAGCGTGGTGCTTTGCTGCAACTTCGCTCGGGATCCCCCAGATAGCCGCAGCGGCAAGGGTTCATCGCCGCTATGAGCTGAAAATCCGCCGGATAGGTGACGTGCGACTGCACGCGTGCAATGGAGACCTCGCGCGTTTCCATTGGCTGACGTAAACTATCGAGCACCTGACGCGAAAATTCCGGCAGTTCATCCAAAAACAAAATCCCGCCATGCGCGAGGCTGATCTCGCCGGGCTGGGCGCGCGATCCGCCGCCAATCATCGCCGGCATGGAGCAATTATGGTGCGGGCTGCGGAAAGGGCGCTCGGTACGAATCCCGGTTTCGGGCAAATGGCCGGCAATGCTATGCACCATGGACACACGAAGCATTTGTTCCGGGGAGAGCAGCGGCAAAATCCCCGGCAGCCTTGCCGCCAGCATCGACTTGCCTGCCCCAGGCGGTCCACTCATCAGCATATTATGCCCACCAGCAGCCGCAATTTCGAGCGCGCGACGCGCGGTGGCCTGCCCTTTGATGTCCCGCATATCGGGATAAGAAGGTGCGGTGTAACGCGCAGCAAGGGCAGGGGTGGGCAGCGGCGTGGTGCCTTTAAAATGGTTGATCAGTGCGAGCAAATGTGGTGCGGCAAGCAGTGCTACTTCCCCGGCCCACAAGGCTTCCTGCCCATTTTCCGCCGGGCAGATGAGGCTGTAGCCACGCGCCATGGCACCGACCGCTGCTGGCAATACACCACGCACCGGCAAAATAGAACCATCCAGCGCCAGCTCACCCAGCGCCACGCTTTGTGCCACATCGTCTTCCCCCAGCACGCCGAGCGCCTGCAACAGGCCAAGTGCGATCGGCAGATCAAAATGGCTGCCCTCCTTTGCTAAATCCGCCGGTGCCAAATTCACGGTGACTTTGGAAGGAGGCAGGGCAAGCCCCATCGCGTGCAACGCCGCGCGCACCCGCTCGCGTGATTCGCCCACCGCCTTATCCCCAAGCCCCACAATGGTAAAGCTTGGCAGGCCCGGCGAAACCTGCACCTGCACGTCGACATCAATGACATCAATGCCTGAAAACGCAAAGGATCGGCAACGCGCCACCATAAAAAATCACCATTTTATGTACAAAAACACTACTTTTTCTACCCTAACCGCTGCGCGGATCAGAAGCAAGAAGGAGTTACACTGGACAGGGCTTTCGCCAAAGCCTATATACCAATGCTGTTTGATAGTAGAAAATACCCCGCAATGAAACTCACGCTTTCCTGGCTACGTACCTACCTTGATACCGACGCATCGGTCGAGGCGGTTGCCGAGCGGCTGACCGCGCTTGGTCTGGAGATTGAGGCTGTGGAAAACCAAGGTGAGGCGCTGGCTCCTTTTACGGTGGCGCATATCACCGCTACCCGACCGCATCCCAACGCAGATCGCCTGAAGCTCTGCACGGTGGAAAGTCGCGACGGCACGCTGGAGGTGGTGTGTGGTGCACCCAACGCACGGCAAGGCATCAAGGTGGCACTTGCGCGCGAAGGGGCCAAAATTCCCTCTACCGGGCAGGTGCTCAAAAAAGCTAGCATCCGTGGTATCGAAAGCCAGGGCATGCTCTGCTCCGCATCGGAACTCGCACTGGGCGAAGATAGCAGCGGCATTTTGGAGCTGCCCGAAGAGGCCGAGATCGGCGCACCGATTGCGGCTGTGCTGGGCCTGGATGACACCCTGTTTGATATTAATGTGACACCCAACCGTGGCGATTGCCTGGGTGTATATGGTGTGGCGCGTGACCTGGCGGCAAGCGGCCTTGGTACGTTGCAGACGCCTGAAATTCCTAGCGTGCCAGGCACCTATCCTTTTCCCTTAGCCGCAGAGGTGCAAGAACCTTCGCTTTGCCCACGCTTTTTGCTGCGGCATTTCAAGATTCAAAAGAATGGGCCAAGCCCAAGCTGGTTACAGCAGCGCCTTAAAAGTATCGGGATGGAGCCCATCTCCGCGCTGGTGGATATCACGAATTTTCTGACGCTGGACCTTGGCCGCCCGGCCCATGTTTATGATGCGGCAACACTCAAAGAGGGGCTTTTTGTGCGCGGCGCCAAGGAGGGGGAATCGCTGCTAGCACTTGATGATGCAAGCTACGCTCTGCACGTGGGCATGCCGGTGGTGGCCGATGCCAGCGGTCCGGTGGCGCTGGGCGGGATTATTGGCGGCAAAGAAACCGGATGCAGCGAAGAGACCAAAGAAGTGGTGCTGGAAATCGCTGTGTTTGATCCGCTTGCCGTGGCCAAAGCCGGGCGCTTGCTACAGATCGACACCGACGCACGGGCCCGCTTTGAACGCGGCGTGGACGCACGCTTTGCAGAAAGTGGCATGGCGATCGCCAGCCGGCTCATCCTTTCCTTATGCGGCGGCACCGCCAGTGAAGTGACGACGATGGGCGAGGCGCCTGCGCCAACATCCTTCGCCTTTGCGCCTGAAAAGCTGGCGCAAGTGACGGGACTTCACATGGAAGAAGCCGTGATGCAGCAGCGTCT
>JANQHP010000166.1 GCA_028282625.1 Rickettsiales bacterium
TCGCAGGATAAGCCTGCACCATAGCGAACCGACCACCCGGCTGCAACCATCAAGGCATCTCTAGCATGAAAGGGCACCTTGCCCCAAAAAAGGCAACGCGACAGTAGAAGCACAAAAGAAAGCAAAGAAAACACAAAAGAAAAAAGGAGGGGGTCCTTTTTCGTATTCCAAACAGCGAGAATACAGGAACACCCCCCCCTATAAAGCGCCCGGACCCGGAAGGGTCAGGGTGCTATCACATAAGCTGACCTTCCGAAGTCAGGTAGCCATCCTCTGCCCCCTACGGGTGTATAGGTGCAAAAAATGCCTGTTCCCTACCTGGGCGGGTGGTGCTGACGCCACCCTTCTTTTGTACTCTGGGACCATAAGACCCCACAAAAGCATCACTTCGGATTGCAAAAAAAGCATCAGCAAACCGTTCCTGAGAGTTGGCGGAACGTTGGAATGTGTTTGCTCCACTTCCTAAGCAGAAGAAAGCTATGTGATACTCAAAATCCTATCACACAAACCTTAACAAACCATGAAGCCTCTGCCTTTTTTCCACAGCGTCCAAGGGCATATTCTGCCTCCCCTGCCGCCCACCAGCCGGCATTTTTTGCCCTTGAAGGCACGAAGTCGCTTCAAACATGCAGCCTCAAAGAAAATAAAAATCATATAAAACAAAATGTTAAACTTTTTGGCACGGCACGTGCTTCTCTTACACCCCGTGGACCGGTGCCAACAGCACCCGCCACAGGAGAGAAAAAGAGAGAAGGACCTACCATGGAACTACCCACCTATATTGGGGTCGCCCGCCAAACCGCCCTGTTTCGCAAGCTGGATGTGATCGCCCACAATCTCGCCAATGTGAACAGCACCGGCTTTAAAGCCGAGCACACCATGTTTGAACAATATAAGGTACACTCGCTGCCGGGCAAAACGCCCGTGCATTTTGGCTACGATGTGGCCACCTTCCGCGACCAGCGCCAGGGCCCGCTGCAAATGACGCATAATCCGCTCGATACCGCGATTGATGGCGAGGGCTTCTTCAAAATCCAGACGCCGCTTGGCATCCGCTATAGCCGCATGGGCAGCTTCAAAATCGATAGCACCGGCACGCTGGTCAACGCGCAGGGCTATAATGTGCTTGGCACCGGCAACGCACCGATCGTCTTTGATGAGCAGGATATTGAGGTGAGTTTCCGCGAAAATGGCCTGGTCACCGCCAACCTCAACGGTGCGATCGAAGAGCGTGGCCAGCTGGATATCGTCGCCTTTGAGAATGAATATGAACTGACCCGTCAGGCCAATGGGCTCTATAGCAGCGAGGCCAACCCTGCGCCGGCGGCCGAAACCGACTTCACCCTGGTGCAAGGTGCACTCGAAGGCTCGAATGTCAATTCGATTGCCATGCTCACCGATTTGATTCAAACCCAACGCTCGGCGATCAGTGCCAGCAAATCGCTCAAAGACCTCCATGATCTGCAGCGACGCGCGATCAGCACGATCGGTGGGCAGCAATAACAACACGCACGTAAGAAAAGGAACCCCAAACCATGATGCGCTCCCTTGGCATAGCCGCCACCGGTATGTTGGCCCAACAGATGAATGTGGACGTGATCTCCAACAATATCGCGAATCTAAGCACCACCTCCTATAAACGCAACCGCGCGGAATTCCACGATCTGCTCTACCAAAGCCAGGTGCGTGCGGGCACCAGCTCGTCCGATGCCGGCACTATTGTGCCAACCGGCGTCCAGGTTGGGCTTGGCGTTAAGAGCGGTGCCATTTACCGCAACCATCTGCAAGGCGGCCTGCAGCAAACGGGCAACACCTTCGACTTGGCCATCAGCGGCAAGGGCTATTTCCAGGTGACCCTACCAAACGGCGACCCGGCCTATACGCGTGCGGGCTCCTTCCAGGTCAATGCCGATGGCGAAATTGTGACCGCGCAGGGCTATAGCGTCTCTCCAGGCGTCACCATCCCGCAGGATGCCAATACGATCGACATCAACCGCAACGGCGAGGTGATTGTAACCACCGATGCCTCCACCACGCCGCAGAATCTGGGTCAGCTGGATCTGGTCAATTTTGTCAACGAGGCGGGCCTGCAAGCGCTGGGCAACAATCTCTACCAGGAAACCGAGGCCAGCGGCACGCCGATTACCGGCCTGGCCGGTGATGATGGCTTTGGCGAACTGGAACAAGGCTTCTTGGAGATTTCCAACGTGGACGCCGTGGTGGAGCTGACCACGCTGATCACCGCGCAACGGGCCTATGAGCTCAATTCGCGGGTGATCCGGACCACCGACGAGATGCTGCAAGCCATCACCCAAGGGTAACTGAACACCCCATAGTATTTAATATTTAAGTTAATAATTAACTCTATGAAATATAAAAATACACATAGCCTATTGTCCGGTCTTGCTTGGCTTCCCCTGCTGCTAATAATGCTGCTCACCACCATGCCCGTCACGGCCGAAGAACCGGCCGAAGAGGCACTGCCCATGCTGGCTCCTGAAGCCGGTCAGGCGCCCGAAGAGGCCATCGCCAAGCGCACGCCCGCGCGGAAGAAAAACCCCGCGCGCCAGGCCTTTTTCTTTCCGCTGCATGAGGCCGAAGAGATCATTGCGGAGCATTTGAGCCTGCGAGGTGCGGGGGAAAAACTGGAGCTGGACCGCGTCCGTGTGCTGGTGCCAGGGCGCCCTTATCCGCTGACTTTTGCGCGCGCCGCCTTACTGGGCTGGGACGTGATGGTAGAAGAGATATACCTGCTGCCCGATAACCGTTTCCGCGCCATCTTGCAGACCCTGCCCTCGCTTTCTACCCCCACCGAGCCGGCGCAAACCCTTCAGATGATCACCATCGAAGGGGCCTATTCCGCGCTGGTGGAACTGCCGACCCTGCTGGTGCCGGCCCCTCGTGGCGCGGTGCTGGATGCACAAGATTTTGGCAGCATCTGGCTACCTGCCAACCGCATCCGTCCGCAGATGATTCGTGATATCGAGAGCCTTGAAGGCAAGATGCTCCGTCGCCGTATTGCCGCAAACAAACCGATTTTGCTCCGCGATGTGGCCCTGCCCGTCGTCGTCGAGCGTCACACGCCGCTCACCCTGCGTTACCGCACCCGCTATATGGAACTCAAGGCCGCCGGCATCGCGCAGGAAGCCGGCCATAAGGGGCAAATCATCCGCGTGAAAAATACCGATAGCGGCCAGCTGCTCCGCGCCAAAATTCTGCCCGATGGCAGTGCGCTGGTCAATTATACCACCGCACCTGGACCCAGCCTGGCCATGCACTAACCCTGGCCATGTACGCATAAAGAAGAGAGGAAAACCCCATGTTACACCTACCGCGCCCATCGCACCGCATCCAACAATGGCAGCAGGAAGGACGCTTGGTCTTTTGGACCACGCTTGCAGCCCTTTGCATGATGCTGCTTTCAGGCTGTACCCAAAACCAGATCGATCGCCTCAAAACCGTAGGGCAGGAACCCGCGATGAACGCGGTCACTATCCCGCAGGAAAAAGGGGCACCGATCAGCTGGCCGGTGATGCAAAAGCACCACGATACCGTGCAAACCTCCAACTCCCTGTGGGATACCAACGCCCGCGCCTTTTTCAAGGATATGCGCGCCTCGGAAGTGGGGGATATCCTGACCGTTAAAATCGCCATTGCCGACAAGGCCGAGCTCGATAACAAGACCGAACGCAAGCGCACCAGCAGCGATTCGCTTTCGGTCCCAAGCCTCTTTGGCCTGCAGGGCAAGGCGGTCAATTTCCTGCCTGGCTCTGCCAACCCCACCAATCTGATCCAGACCACCGGCAACATGGACAATGCCGGCGAAGGGCTGATTGAGCGGGAAGAAACGATTGAAACCCAAATTGCGGCCGTCATCACCCAGCGTCTTCCAGGCGGCAATTTCATGATTTATGGCAGCCAGGAGATCCGCGTGAACCACGAAATTCGTCAGCTCACCGTCGAAGGGGTGATCCGCCCAAGAGACATCAGCCCAAGCAATATCATCGACTCCAACCGCATTGCCGAAGCACGCATTTCCTACGGCGGCAAGGGCCTGATCACCGACGTGCAACAACCACGCGTGGGCAACCAGATCGTGGACATCCTCTCGCCCTGGTAAGCCGTTTTCCATACACCACCCACATCCAAACAGGAGCCACCCCACCACCTAACACCCCACCGCTTGAGGCATCCTTTTGCCAAGAAAGCCCCATAGTTGCCACAGGGCGTAAGCCCGTAAGCACCCAGTTGGAAGTAAGCCTGGAATTCTCTCTCCCTTCTCTCTCCCCCCGGCTTACTTCCTCTTTTTTTCTTTCTTAAAAGCAGGGGCCTTAGCCCCTTAAACCCCCGCCGGCAC
>JANQHP010000179.1 GCA_028282625.1 Rickettsiales bacterium
TGGGAGCGAAGCGCCCCCGCCTGACCTCCGGAGCTTGCTTGGAAGCGTAGGGGGAAGCTTATGCGAGGGCGGGGTTGAAGGGGCAAGGCCCCTGCTTAAATAAACAACACCCCCTAACCCACTGCCTGCAGTTCGGTCAGTGGCCAGCGCGCGCGTGGGGTGAGCGCCAGGTCGTCGTAAAGCCCAAGCCGGGCACGCTCCAGCCCTGCCCAGGCAATCATCGCGCCGTTATCGGTACAAAGCTTGAGCGGTGGCGCGATAAAGCGCGCGCCCTTGGCTGCTGCCACCTTTTGCAAATCCCCCCGCAGAAATTGATTGGCCGCCACCCCTCCGGCGACCACCAGCGGCAAGGGCGCGTGATCACGATAGGTCACGCGGCACACCTCCATCGCATGCCGGATACGGTCGCATAAAATATCGCTTGCAGCCTGCTGGAACGAGGCACACAGATCCGCAATCCATGCCTGCTTTTCCTCTGCCCTATGCTCTGTGGCGGCAAAAGCCTCCACCTGGCGCAATACCGCCGTTTTGAGGCCGGAAAAAGAAAAATCACAGCCCGCCTCCTGCAAGAGTGGACGCGGCAAAGGGATCTTTGTCGGGTCACCCTGCTGTGCCATTTTTTCAACCACCGGGCCACCAGGGTAGCCCAACCCAAGCATTTTGGCCACTTTGTCAAACGCCTCGCCCACCGCGTCATCGCGCGTTTGCCCAAGCAGGCGATAGCGACCCACCGCTTCGACCACCAGAATCTGGCAATGCCCGCCTGAAACCAGCAGCAGCAGATAAGGAAACGCCACCTCTTCCACCAAACGCACGGTCAGCGCGTGGCCTTCCAGGTGATTGACCCCCACCAGCGGCAGGCCGGTTGCTGCTGCCATCCCTTTGGCCATCATCACTCCCACAATCACCCCGCCTATCAAGCCGGGTCCGCTAGTGACCGCAATGGCGTCCAGCTCTTTGAGGCCGCACCCTGCCTCTTTTAAGGTAGCCTCAATGGCATAAGGCAAATAATGCAAATGGTTGCGCGAAGCAATTTCGGGCACCACCCCCGCATAGGCGGCATGGTCCTTGACCTGCGAATGCACATAATGCGCAAGAATCTCCCGCCTATCGGTAACAATAGAAGCCGAGGTTTCGTCGCAACTGGTTTCAATGCCAAGGATACGCATGAGAGCTAAGGTGCAGTGATAGAAGGCAACGCTTATAGCAAAGGTGATGACCGATCACCAGCAAAAGCGTGCAGCAGGGCAACAGGGCATCATTAGTATAGGCAGCCATCCTACTAGACAGCCACGCCGCCCTGCTTTATAGTCCGCCGCCAACGTAATCATTCCTGTCACTTTCATGCATCCTTACCGTACGCACCATTGTAACGCACTTGGGTCCAACGATATCGGCCAGGAAGTACGCCTTTCGGGTTGGGTGCACCGCAAGCGCGACCATGGCGGCGTGCTGTTTATCGATCTGCGCGACCATTATGGTTTGACCCAGCTGGTCTTTCCGGAAGATGGCGCGATTACGCCCGATCAAGTCGAAAAAATCCGCTATGAGAGCGTGATTACCATCACCGGGAAGGTGCTCGCACGCACGAAAGAAACCATCAATCCCAAGATGCACACCGGGGACATTGAAGTGGCGGTGAGCGAGCTTGTGGTCGAATCCGCTGTGGCGCACGAACAACTGCCCGTGCAGGTCAATAGCGAGAAGGACTTTCCCGAATCCACCCGCTTGACCTACCGGTTTCTGGATTTACGCCGGGAAGCGTTGCACCGCAATCTTGTGCTCCGCTCTGAAGTGATCGCTGCCCTACGTCAGCAGATGACTGCCCGCGGTTTTTTGGAGATGCAAACCCCGATCCTGACCAGCTCCAGCCCTGAAGGCGCGCGCGATTATCTCGTGCCAAGCCGCGTGCATCCGGGCTGTTTTTATGCGCTGCCGCAAGCGCCGCAGCAATTTAAGCAGCTACTGATGGTCTCGGGCTTTGATAAATATTTCCAGATCGCGCCCTGTTTTCGTGATGAGGATGCGCGCGCGGACCGCAGCCCGGGTGAGTTTTACCAGCTAGATATGGAGATGGCCTTTGCCACGCAGGAGGATGTGTTTGGCGTGATGGAACCCGTCCTGCACGAGGTCTTCACCCAGTTTTCTGATCGCACGATCCCAGAAAACCCCTTCCCGCGGATCACCTATGCCGATGCGATGCTGCGCTATGGCAGCGACAAGCCCGATCTGCGCAACCCGATTGAAATCGCGGATGTGACGGAGATATTCAAAGGCTCGGATTTTGGCATGTTTGCCTCACTGATCGAGCGTGGTGCGGTGGTACGTGCGATCCCGGCTCCTGGAACAGGTGCCATGGCACGCAGCTTCTTTGATAAGAAAAACGACTGGGCGAGGGAGCTCGGCTATCCGGGGCTTGGCTATATCATCTTCAGCCCCGAAGGCGAAGCCAAGGGCCCGATCGCCAAGCGTCTGGACGAAGCAAGGCTCGCCAAGCTCAAAGAAATGGCCGGCCTACAAGATGGCGATGGGGTCTTTTTCGCCTGTAGCCTGAAGCAAGAAGAAGCAGCCACGCTCGCTGGCAAAGCACGTACCGTGATCGGCGAAGAATTGGAGCTGATCGAACCCGGCACGTTCCGTTTCTGCTGGATTGTGGACTTCCCTTATTTCGAGTGGAACGAAGACGAAGATAAAATCGACTTCAGCCACAACCCCTTTTCCATGCCCCAAGGCGGGCTGGAGGCGCTGCGTGCCTGCAAGGAAGCCGGCGACTATCTTGCCCTTAAAGCCTGGCAATATGACATTGTCTGCAACTGCTGCATAAATGGCTGCTGTCGCTTGCAGCCTACTCGCAGCTGTAACCAGTTTGACTCTAGTCATCAGCCTG
>JANQHP010000184.1 GCA_028282625.1 Rickettsiales bacterium
GCTAAGCACGTGAGCCGCCCTCTCCAAGGCAAAGTCGCATTGATCACCGGTTCCACCGGTGGCATTGGCGCGGGCATCGCTTCGGCACTGGCGGAGCAGGACTGCGATATCATGCTGCACGGCTTTGGCGAAGAGGATGCCATTGCTGCCCAACGCGCGGCGCTTCAAAAAAACCACAGCATCCAAACCGGCTATAGCGGGGCCGATTTAAGCGAGTCCGAAGCCTGCCGCGCCTTGGTGCGTGAGACCGAAGCCGCACTCGGGCGCGTGGATATTCTGGTCAACAATGCCGGGATTCAGCACGTGGCAAAGATCGAAGATTTTGCGTCCGATGCGTGGGACAAAGTGCTGGCGGTCAATCTTTCGGCCGCCTTTCATACGACTGCCGCCGCCATCCCAGGCATGCAAGCGCGCGGCTTTGGGCGCGTCATCAACATTGCCTCGGCCCATGGCAAAGTCGCAAGCGCCGGCAAAGCGGCCTACGTCGCCGCCAAGCACGGGTTGCTCGGCCTGACCAAAGTGGTCGCACTGGAGCAATGCCCTGCCGAAGCGGGCAAGGATATCACCTGCAACGCAATTTGCCCCGGATGGGTGTTAACGCCGCTGGTACAAAAGCAGATCGAAAACAACGCCGCGCGGGAGGGGATCAGCATCGCCGAGGCGGAGCGTCAACTCCTGCTGGAAAAGCAACCGGCCGGGCAATTTGTTCAGCCAGAAGAAGTAGGTGCCATGGCGGTCTATCTGTGCAGTGAGGCCGCGCGCCTGGTCAATGGTGCCACGCTTTCGATCGATGGCGGCTGGACCGCGCAATAAGCAAGACATCCCTACCGCAACCGCTAGATCGGCAAAGCGAGTATGGCCAAAAGCCCGCCGCGCTTGGAGCTATGCAGCGTCACATCGCCGCCATGGCGGTGGGCAAGATCCCGCGCAATGGCAAGCCCAAGCCCGCTGCCACCGGTGTGCTGGCGGCGCGCACTATCCATGCGCGTAAAGGGCTGAAACATCTCCTCGCGCCGCTCTTTTGGAATGCCAGGCCCATCGTCCTCAATCGTAATATTCACATACGCATCCTCCTGCCGAGCCGAAATGAGCACCGTGCTTTTGGCGTAGCGCAACGCATTATCCAGCAAGTTGCGCAGCACACGCTTGATAGTTTCGGGGTTGAGCTCAATATCCATCTGTGGCACCTCCCCCAACGTGACCGGCAACGGATGATGCGCATAATCCGCCACAATTTCCTGAAGAAAGCCGGGCAAAGAAACCTGACGGAAAGGCACCACCCCTTGCTGATCATCATCCCGGGCAAAAGTGAGATATCCCTCCAACATCGACTCCATCTCCGCAATATCCTTTTCCATCTCACGTATTTTTGGATGCGCTTCCAGCAGCGCTAACTGCAGCTTTAAACGCGTAAGCGGCGTCCGCAGATCATGTGATACCGCCGCCAGCATCTGGGTTCGCCGGGTCAGCAAGCGATGGATCCGCTCCCGCATCTCCATAAACGCCATGCCCGCCATCCGAATTTCACGCGCGCCCTGCGGCTTGAAGTGGCTGCTTTCCTGCCCCTTACCAAATCGACTGGCGGCTTCGGCAAGCCGCACGATCGAGCGCAACTGGCCCCGCAAAAAGAGCAGCGAAATGATGGTTAAAATACCCGCCCCACCGGTCATCCACAGAATAAAAATATAGGTCGTCGGGCTATCTAACCGTTTGTGCGAGGCACGCAAGGTCAAAAGCCCATCTGCAAGCTGCACCTGCACCACAATATGTTCCGTATCAGGGTCGGTCATCACCGTAAAGGGCATCTCCAACATGGTTTGCAGCCGCGCATGCAAAATATGGTAGGCCGCCTCATGGGGCACCAACACCACCGGCTCACCCGGCGTAAAATGCATCGAAAGCTGCATATATTGCAACGCCGTCAGCGTAATATTTTCACGCTGCGCTGGTGTGGCGTGTTCAAACTCACGCACCATCAGCCCCACCTCCCCGGCCAGCACATGGGACCGATTGCGGTGCATGTTGCTCCAATGCCGCTCATAAAACATATAGACCGCCAACGCCTGTGCCAAAATCACCGGCAGCAGAATAATCAGCAAAAAGCGCCAATAAAGCGAATGCGGCGTGGGAGGAATCAAAAAACGCATCGCTTCACCTGTCCGTTACATATCCGACCACAACGCCGCATCCTGCGCGCGATACCAAGCCACAAAGCGCTTCAGCCCCTCTTTGAGCCCAGTCGAAGGCGCGTAGCCTAAATCCTGACGGCTCGCGGTAATATCCGCCCACGTGTTGACCACATCACCGGGCTGCAGCGGCTGAAGCTCCTTCTTAGCCGTTTGACCGGTAATCTGCTCCAGCGTTTGCACCATCTGGGCGGTAGAAGTAGGCTGGTCATTGCCCAGATTATACACCGCGTGCGGCGCCGGCCCGGTATAGCGCAGCGAAGGAGCTTCCATCGCCGCCACGATCCCAGAAACAATATCATCAATATAGGTAAAATCGCGCTTGGATTTTCCCTCATGAAACAGCGTGATAGGCGTTTCCTCCAACAACGCACGGGTAAAAAGAAAATAGGCCATATCCGGCCGCCCCCAAGGGCCATAAACCGTAAAAAAGCGCAACCCCACCATCGGGATACCGTAAAGATGGCTGTAAGCATAACTCATGCGTTCTGCTGCCTGCTTGGTCGCCGCATAAAGCGAGATCGGCGTGTGGGTCGCCGCGTCCAGCCCCAGCGGCTGCGTGGCGGCATCGCCATACACCGAGCTGGAACTGGCATAGACCAAGCGCTTTAATTTCGGCGCATGCCGGCAAAACTCCAGCACCTGCAAATGCCCTATCAAATTGCTATGCCCATAACTTTCTGGATGTTCCAGCGAGTAGCGCACCCCGGCCTGGGCGGCAAGATGGATCACATGCGTGATGCTTGGACCATATGTAGCGGCCAGCGTTTCCATAGAAGCTTGATCCGCAATATCGGCCTTCAGAAACGTGAACCCCTCCTTGCGTTCCAGCTGCTTAAGGCGCGCCTCCTTCAGCTTGGGGCTATAATAAGGATTCACATTATCCACCCCCACCACCCGGTGCCCATGCGCCAGCAGCGCGCAGCAGGTATGAAACCCGATAAACCCGGCAGCACCCGTCACAACTATGGTCATATGGCCTCGTATTATTGTCTGTGATGCGTTCCTAGACACCGTTATCAAACTCTTTGAGCGCAGAATTTTAGACCATGTTGCATACGAAAATTGTTCGATTATTTGAAGGAATAGTGGTGCTATTTCAAAAATAAGCGGACTATTTGTAGCGCAAAAGGGTCAAAAGCATGCCTCAAAGAGTTTGATAACGGTGTCTAGGACAGGATAAAGCAAAATCCGATGGTTTTCACGCGATCATTTTTGCCTTGAGCACCCCACACCCTTAGCGTGTAAAACCAAAACTTTTACACGAATACGTTTACAGCTTTGCGCTTCTAATGCTATGCTCACCCTGGCGCAGGGAGGAGGCCACGCTTAAATAGTCCGCTTGAAGGAGCCCGCATCGATGCGTAAAATGACCCTGCTATGCCTTCTTTCGCTCGGGCTGATCGGCCTGATGGCCATGCTTTCCAGCCTGTTGCTGCACACCATCACCAAGGAGCAGGAAAGTGCGGGCGTCCTGCTCAATGTCAGCGGCAAGCAGCGGATGCTTTCCCAGCGCACCGCCTTTTTTGCCAATGAGTTGATCCTTGCCCCCAAGGAGGAAAGGCCGCAATTGCGGCAGCTGCTTAAACAAACCATCGACGAGATGGAAACCTCGCATCGGGATTTGATCCAGGGCAACCCTTCCCGCAATATTCCAACGCTCACCTCGCCCGAAATTTTGAACATCTATTTTAAGGCGCCAGGTAACCTGGACCAAAAAATGATCATCTATATCCAGCATCTGCGGGCGTTGGAGGCTGCACCGGGTACCATGCTCGTGCCAAGCAACCCAGACCTGTATGCGATCGACCATGTGGACGCGGTGGAAATTCTTCCCATTCTGGAGCAGGTGGTGAGCCAGCACCAGGCAGAAAGTGACGCCAATGTGGCCTATCTGCAGCGGGTCCAATGGGGGGTGTTGGTGGCCACTTTGGGCATGCTTGGTTTTGTGGGGATCGTGATTTTATTTCCCATGATTCGAAAAATTCAAGCCCACACACGCGAACTGGAAGCCGAAAAAGAAAAAGCCGAAGCAGCCACCCGTCTGAAATCAGAGTTCCTCGCCAATATGAGCCATGAAATCCGCACGCCCATGAACGGCGTGATCGGGATGACCAACTTGCTGCTGGAAACCAAGCTGAATCAAACCCAGCGGCAATATGCCCAAACGGTCTGCCATTCCGCCGATAGCCTGCTGCAGCTGGTCAATGATATCCTGGATTTCTCCAAAATTGAGGCCGGCAA
>JANQHP010000033.1 GCA_028282625.1 Rickettsiales bacterium
CAGCCCGCCAATGGCCATGCCATCAAAATCGAGCGCAAGCAGTTGCTCCACCGACGCATGACGCAAATCCGGATAGACCCCGCCTTGAACAATGCCAAACATGCCGTAACCTGGACGTTGTACAAATGCCTCTTTGGAGCGCGCGGCCCAACGCATGGAACGCTGCATAGAATCGGCTGCCTGCGTGTGGGTAGCAGGGTAGGGCGTGCATTCATCTAGCACCATCGTGATGGTACTGCCCAGCGCATGCTGAATCTGCGTGGCATATTCCGGGGTCAGTTGATGCTTGCTGCCATCAATATGCGAACGGAACACCACACCCTCTTCGGATAAGGTACAAAGGTCGGTCAGGCTCATCACCTGAAAGCCACCCGAATCCGTGAGGATAGGCTTATCCCAATGCATAAAGCGATGCAGGCCACCCAACCTCTTGATTCTTTCTGCACCCGGCCGAAGCATCAAATGGTAGGTATTGGCCAGCACAATCTGCGCGCCGCTAGCCTCCACTTGATCCGTTGTCATCCCTTTAACCGTGGCGGCGGTACCTACCGGCATAAAAGCAGGGGTATCAATTACACCATGTGCCGTATGCAAACGCCCAAGCCGCGCCTTTCCATCGGTTGCTTGCAGATCAAAAGAAAACATAAAAGCGATGCTACCTGAGTCTAAAATCCATTATGGCGTAGTATATAGTATAGATCAGGAAGGCGGTGCCATAGTTTTTGCTGGCGCCTGCCTATAAAATATGGCAATAAATTTAGGGCTACATATGGCCGTTACGTTCGATTAGCAGGAAAGAATTTTCGCCGATGCAAAAAATACACACCAAGGCCAATCAAGCGTTGCAAGGCCTGCTGCAAGATAACATGACCATTATCGCTGGAGGTTTTGGCCTATGCGGTATCCCCGAGCATTGCATTCATGCGATCCGGGAAAGCGGCGTGAAGGGGCTCACCATTGTAAGCAATAATTGCGGCGTGGATGATTTTGGCTTGGGACTTTTGCTGCAAACCCGCCAGATCAAAAAGATGATCTCTTCTTACGTGGGCGAGAATAAAATATTTGAGCAGCAATATTTGGATGGCGAATTGGAACTGGAGCTCAACCCACAAGGCACGCTGGCCGAGCGTATTCGTGCAGGCGGGGCGGGCATTCCGGCCTTTTATACCAAAACAGCCCTTGGCACACCCTTGGCCGAAGGCAAAGAAGTGCGTGATTTTGAAGGTGAGCCTTATGTAATGGAGCGTGGTATTTTTGGCGATTTGGCGATTGTAAAAGCGTGGAAGGGTGATGCAGAGGGCAACTTGGTCTATCGTAAAACCGCACGCAACTTTAACCCGATTGTGGCCACGGCGGCCCGCATCACCGTGGCGGAGGTGGAAGAAATCGTACCGGTTGGCAGCTTAAGTGCCGATGCAATCCACACACCGGGCATTTTTGTGCAGCGTCTCTTTGCAGGCGAGGCGTTTGAAAAGCGCATTGAGCAGCGCACAACACGTGATGCGGCCTAGCGATGCCTGATGTGTCTTAAGCCTCTTTCGCGTAAGGCGCTTTAAGCACCTCCGCGTGCAATAAAAGGGCCATTGAGGAAGGGTTTTTCTACTTCGGCTTTCTGATGGTAGGTAAATAGCGCACCTTCCGGCGTGTGCACATTTCCGCCGGCCGCTTCCAAAACAGCCTGACCGGCCGCCGTATCCCACTGCATCGTTGGCCCAAAACGAGGGTAAAGATCGGCGGCACCTTCAGCCAGCAAGCAAAATTTATACGAGCTGCTGGCAGCCATATAGTGCGCCACCGGCTGCTCCAGCGAGACCACATAAGCATCGGTTTGTACGGTGCGATGGCTTTTGCTCGCAAGCACGGTTAAGCCTTCTGGCGGAGTAGGGCGCACATGGATTGCCTCACGCAGAGGCAAAAGCGCTGCCACGGAGAGGGAGTGCCCTTGCGTGAGCACACGCCACGCCTTCCCCGCTTCAGTATAATAAAGCGCCTGCTTGGCGGGCGCATACACCACGCCCCACACAGGCTTACCATCACGCACCAAGGCAATGTTGACGGTAAATTCATCCTGCTGGGCAATAAAGCTCTTGGTACCATCGAGCGGGTCTACCAACCAATACTCTAAACATCTAGGCACCGGTTTTGGCACGTCCTCTTCCGAGACAATCTGCCGATCTCCGCCATGCTGCGTAAGTGCTTCCACAATGATACGATGCGCGGCATAATCCGCTTCTGTCACCGGTGAATGGTCTTCTTTTTGCTGCACGTCAAAAGTGCTGCCATAATAGCCCATGATGGCCTGCCCTGCGTCCAATGCCGACTGTAACCATACTTCGCTTTTTGCACTATCGAACAAGGTGGTTACCATGCTTGTAAAGTGAAGAACTTTCAGAGGTTTTTTTACTAGCGCCAATGGGTTGCTTGCGCTACATCTATACATACAGGATATGGCCCTATAGTCATATGCTTTTATACATCTTTTTCTTAATCTTTTACTCGTAAGCACGCTTTATATGGCTGATAATTACCCTACCACTGAGCAGATCAATCATTTACTGGAATCAGGTGGCCGCAAAACAAAGGCAAAGATTGCACCGGAGGAGCGTGCCGCGTTCACATTCTTTTACCGTCAATTTTATACGCACACACCGTGTGAATATTTAGAAAATACTGCGCCAGAAGACCTTTATGCCAGCGCGAAGGGTATGTGGGATTTCATCAAGGAACGCCCCGCCGATATCGCACGCAAAGTCCGCGTTTTTAATC
>JANQHP010000133.1 GCA_028282625.1 Rickettsiales bacterium
AGCCTTTCCCAGCTGGTGGCGGAGGTCAAAGAGGTGCTGCAATAAAATTTTGCGTACGGCTGCCTTAGGTTGGCTAGACACTGTTCTTAACGTCTTTGCGATCAGAATTTTAGAGCATTTTGCAAGCGAAAATAGTCCGATTATTTGAAGGAATAGTGGGCCTATTTCAAAAATAAGCGGATTATTTGCAGCGCAAAAGGGTCAAAAGAATGGCGTAAAGACGTTAAGAACAGTGTCTAAATGCTCCAGCTAGGTTCGTAGCATTCCCGCACCGCAGCCAGGCTTGCCAGGCGCGCAATCAGCCCCTGCACCGGGCAAAGGCTTTCTACCTCACCTGCAGCTTCGGCATCACCCGCACAGGCGGTATTAAACGTCATCCCGCGCGCGTTCAAATTCCCGCGTGCGTCCCGCTCGGCGTTCACACGGTAGGTACACCCAACCGGCTTACCCCCAACCAGATAAAGCATCGGCTCAGCGGGCTTTCCTTCCACCAGATCCACCGTGGGAATCCCTTCCTGGATAATCACCTCGCCACTTTCTACCCCCTCCTTGATCGCATGCATCTTGTTGCGCTGCTTCTTATTGAGCTCAAACACCTCCTCCGGCGAGGAAACCGTCATAATCCCCATGCCGTAAGTGCCCGCATCGGCTTTGATAAACACATAAGGCGCCTCTTTGATCCCATATGCCTCGTATTTGCGCTCGACCACCCGCAGGCAGCGCTCCACCCCGCGCGCAATGCATTCCACTCCCTTTTGCTGCTTGAAATTGATCGTACCACACTTGGTGTAATGCGCGCTGATCATCCAGGGGTCGAGCGAAAAGGCGCGCGCAAAACTATGCGCCAGATCGCTATAGCTGCTAAAATGGCCGGTCTTGCGCCTTCGATACCACCCCATCCCAACCGGTGGCGCCACCTCCTGCTTCAGGTTGGATAAAATCTCGGGGGCACCGGAGGAAAAATCGTTGTTGATCAGAATCAAATCGGCTTCAAACTCCGGACGCATGGCCACAGAAAGCCGATCGTCTTGACGGGTAAGCGCGTGGAGTGGCAGCGTGCCCTGCGTGGCGGACTCCACTTCCATCACCTCACCTTCTTCCACCTGCAAGCCACCAAGTAGCACTTCAAGCCCAGCAGCCACCAGCAGGCTTTTTAGCACGGCCACATTGTCCAGATAAAATCCATTGCGCGTATGGTTTTCAGGCACCAGAATCACCCGCTTGACCTTGGGGAACCAGCGCGCGATATGCGCAGCAAACGCCGAGGCCACTTCCGCATGCGTATGGGGCGGCAGCAGATTAAACCCGGCCGGAAACAAATTGGTATCCACCGGTGCAAGCTTAAAGCCGGAATGGCGCATATCCACCGAGCTGTAGAAAAACGGACGGGTGTCACCATATTGCTCGGCAAACCAGCGCTCAATCGCCTCGCCCTTCGTTTGAAGGCGCTCTTTTAACACATCAATGGCCTGCATGTTTTGCCTCTTTTTTGGGTAAATCAAAGGTTGGTTTTGCCTCTCTCCAATTCGGCCCGGCCGCTTGCATAAGCGTACACGCCACCAACGCCGCCGTTTCCGCGCGTAGCACACGCGGGCCAAGCCCAACAGCCACCGTCTGCGCATGACCTTGCAGCAGCGCCTGCTCCTTCGCAGAAAATCCACCCTCCGGACCAATCAAAATCGCCACCCGGCAAGGTGAGGTCGCATCTTCTATCACGCGTGCGGCCACGTCTCCAAGCGATGCGCCCGAGCCATTTTCGTCGCACCAGAGCAGCGTGCGCCCTGCGGTGAGGTCCTCCTCCTCCCACTTGGCGAGTACATGCGGCAGGCTTGTTTCCTCCCCGATGCAAGGCACATCCAACCGTTCGCATTGCTCACTGGCCTCGGTGGCTTGTCGCAAAAGCCGCGCGCTATTCACACCGCGTACCACCGTACGCTCGGTTTGCACCGGGAGCAAACCCGCCACGCCAAGCTCGGTGGCTTTTTCCACCAAAAAACCCATGGGCCCGGCTTTGATCGGTGCCATGCAGAGCAGAATATCCGGATTGGGCGGAGGCGGAGGCGGTGCCAGCTGAGTGACCAACTCCAATTCCAGGTTACGTTTACCGATCGCCACCACCCGTGCCAAAAAAGCGCCATCGCGCGCGTTAAACAGCGTGAGCTCCTGGCCCTGTTTGACCCGCATCACATGCAGAAGATAATGCGCCTGGTCGCCTTCTACCCGGTGCAGTTCGTTTAAAGAAAAAGGCTGCGCCGGCTGGACATGCAAACGAATAGTGCGTAGATTCACCATCGCTCTAACATGCGAGGGTTATACCACAATGGCAAGTCAAATATGGGACAAGATGTTGCGTGGCATTGGCCTTGTGATCCGGCTGACCCGCTTGCATCGGCCCACCGGCATCTGGCTCTTGATGCTGCCCTGCTGGTGGAGCTTGGCACTTGCGCTGGATAGCCCCAATGTGTTTTTGCTTGGCATTTTTTTCCTAGGCGCGGTGGTGATGCGAAGCGCGGGCTGCGTCATCAACGACATGTTCGATCGCAAGATTGACCGGCAGGTGACCCGTACCAAATCCCGTCCGCTTGCAAGCGGCACCATGCATCTTTCCTCCGCTCTCTGGGTGCTGATCGCCTTGCTGGCCATGGGCGCTTCGCTGCTCTTTTCACTCGGACAAACCGCTATCATTCTTGGGCTGCTAGCACTGCTGCCTGTGATAGTCTACCCTCTGATGAAACGTGTGATGGACTGGCCGCAACTCTTCTTAGCCCTCACCTTTAACACCGGCACGTTGATTGCCTGGGCGGCGGCCACGCACGACCCGCTGCACCATCTGCCCGGCACGGTGGACCTGCCAGCGCTCGCACTTTATGGCGCGGGCATCTTCTGGACGCTTGGCTACGATACCATCTACGCCCATCAGGATATTCAAGACGATATCCGGATCGGCGTGCGCTCTTCTGCCCGTGTGCTCGGCCGTTATACCCGCCCGGCGGTGGCAAGCTTCTACCTTGTTTTTGTGCTGCTGCTGCTGCTTGCGGGCTTGCTCGCTTTTGAGACACCTGGGTGGCCACTGTTTATCGGTTTATTTCTGGCGCTACTGCATGTAGTATGGCAGGTGAAATATGTGGATCTGGACCGGCCGGAAAGTTGCGCGAAGATGTTTCGGTCCAACACCATCCTTGGTTGGGTGGTCTTTGGCTCCTTTGCGCTGGAGCAGTGGCTGTAACCTACCATCATGTGGCAAGAGAAAGAGCAAACCATGACCGAAGAAACCATCACACCCATCACGATCAAAAAATACGCCAACCGGCGGCTCTACAACATGCAGTCCAGCACCTATGTGACCTTGGAAGATCTATGCGAGATGGTCAAGAAAGGGGAAGAATTTGTGGTGGTCGATGCCAAAACCGGTGAGGACTTGACACGCACCGTCTTAACCCAGATCATTTTCGAGCAGGAAGCCAAGGGCTACAACCTCCTGCCGCTGAGTTTTCTACGGCATATCATCAGTTTTTATGACCACAATGTCTCCAGCATGGTCCCGGCTTATCTGGAACAAGCCATGGAACAATTTTCTGAGTACCAAAAGCAGGTGCATAACGCGACGGAAAACCTGAACCCGATGCCTGGCATGCGTTCGTTAGAACAGATCCAGCGTCAGCAAATGGAGTGGATGGAAACCGCCTTTTCCATGTTCAATCCCTTTGGCCCCACGGCCTCATCTAAAAACGAAGATAACACCAAATAACCCGCAAAAAACCTTGCTCCAGCGGTTGTTTCCTTCTATGAATAATGGATTGAAATGCTACAGATATAAGAGGGTTTGACTGTGTCTGCATCCGGGGCTGCTTCGGCAATAGAGCTTGCTACCATTTCCATTGAAGAGGAGATGCAATCCTCTTACCTCGATTACGCCATGAGCGTGATTGTGTCACGCGCGATTCCCGATGCCAGAGATGGCTTGAAACCAGTCCATCGTCGCATTCTTTACGCGATGAATGAGAGTGGCTGCCACGCCAACCGGCCTTACCGCAAATCCGCGCGGATTGTGGGGGATGTGATGGGGAAATACCATCCGCATGGCGATTCCGCCATTTACGACGCGCTGGTGCGCATGGCACAAGATTTCAGCCTGCGTTTGCCACTGGTCGATGGGCAGGGGAATTTTGGCTCGATGGACGGCGACGCGCCAGCGGCCATGCGTTATACCGAGTCACGAATGGCCAAGGCCGCTCATGCGCTGACCGAGGATATCGATAAGGATACGATCGACTGGAAACCCAATTATGACGGCACGGAAAAAGAGCCCGAAGTGCTGCCCGCGCGTTTCCCGAATTTGCTGGTCAATGGCTCGGGCGGGATCGCGGTTGGTATGGCGACCAACATTCCACCGCATAATCTGGGCGAAGTGGTTGATGCCTGTACGGCCATGATTGAT
>JANQHP010000086.1 GCA_028282625.1 Rickettsiales bacterium
ACAGCAGGCAGCCGAAGGCCAGGATGTGATCTTGGTCCGCAACGAAACCAGCCCGGAAGATATCCATGCCACGTGCGACAACGGCCGCGTGGGAGGTCATGCCACCACGGGCGGTCAAAATGCCGCAGGCGGCCTGCATGCCATGGATATCTTCCGGGCTGGTTTCGTTGCGGACCAAGATCACATCCTGGCCTTCGGCAGCCTGCTGTTCCGCCTTATCCGCAGAAAAGACGATGCGGCCGCTCGCAGCACCCGGTGAAGCGGGCAGCGCCTTGGTCAGGATAGTTTTTTCGGCGTTCGGGTCCAAGGTGGGATGCAAGAGCTGATCCAGCGAACTTGGGTCGATACGCTGCAGTGCTTCTTCCTTGGAAATCAGGCCTTCTTCCACCATGTCGACGGCAATCTTGAGTGCGGCGGCGGCGGTGCGTTTGCCGCTTCTGGTTTGTAGCATCCAGAGCTTGTTGTTTTGGACGGTAAACTCGATATCCTGCATGTCGCGGTAATGGGCTTCCAGCCGTTGATAGACCTGCACGAGCTCTTGGTAGACCTTGGGCATCACCTCTTCCATGGCGGGGGTTGCAAGCCCTTGCTTTTCTTTGCCGGCCAAGGTGATTTGCTGCGGTGTGCGGATGCCTGCCACCACATCCTCGCCTTGGGCGTTGACCAGATATTCGCCGAAAAACTCTTTGGCACCGGTGGAAGGGTTACGCGTGAAGGCCACGCCAGTCGCACAATCTTCCCCCATATTGCCAAACACCATGGCCTGGACGTTGACGGCGGTACCCCAGCTGGCAGGAATGTCATACATGGCGCGATAATGCACGGCGCGGTCGTTCATCCAGCTGTTAAAGACCGCACCCACCGCGCCCCAAAGCTGCTCGTGCACATCTTGTGGGAAGGGACGGGAAAGGGCGTTTTCGACTTCTTGCTTGTAGCGCGCGACCAGGTTTTTCAAGTCCTCTGCGTCTAAATCGGTATCCAGCGTGACGCCTTTATCTTCCTTGGCAAGGTCAAGCAGTGACTCGAAATGGTAATGGTCTACCCCAAGCACCACGTCGCTATACATTTGGATAAAGCGGCGATAGCTATCGTAGGCAAAGCGCGGGTTGCCGCTCTTTTTGGCCAAGCCTTCCACGGTTTGGTCATTCAAGCCGAGATTGAGTACGGTATCCATCATGCCCGGCATGGAAGCGCGTGCGCCGCTGCGTACCGACACCAGCATCGGGTTGGTGGCATCGCCAAAGGTGGTGCCAATGGAAGATTCCATCCAGGCGATGGCCTGTTCTATTTGTTCTTTTAGTGCTGTAGGGTAGGTTTTGTTGTTGTCATAATAGGTGGTGCACACTTCGGTGGTGATGGTAAATCCGGAAGGAACCGGCAAGCCTTGCGCGCTCATTTCGGCGAGATTGGCGCCCTTTCCGCCAAGCAAATTACGCATGGAGGCATCGCCCTCAGCATGCCCATCTCCAAAACGGTAGACCCACTGGCTGGCAGATTGTGTGGTTGCTTGTGTCATCTCCCTCTCCTTGTCAAGGTGCTACGACCTAAAAACAGGCGCGCAACATAATCCGCAGCACACCAGGATGCAAGCCTATTTAGCGGTGGCGGGTGTTTAGACCTTATTTTCATAACCGTGTCTAAAGTTTGACCCTGGGCAAGCTCCATCCGCGCCATAGCGCAATGATGCGTAGCACCAGTGCTCCGGCAAATACGGCGGCGATGGTTGCTTCACCCTGCCACCCAAGATGGTGCAAGCCATATAGCACGGCGGCGGTGAGGAGGGCTACGGTGCCATAAAAC
>JANQHP010000116.1 GCA_028282625.1 Rickettsiales bacterium
TGAAGGGGGCGCCTTGGGCGCTTGCGCCGTGGGCGCTTGCACCTTAGGTGCTTGCGACGTGGCAACTGCCGTAGCCAGTGCCTCCAGCAAGTCCAGACCTGCCTCTTCCTCGCCCCACGCCGCGTCGGCGGCGGCACGGTTTTCTTCAATGATACGGTCATGCACCTCTTTGCGCAGCACCGTCGCATTTTGCGGAAACTCAAAGCCAAGCTTGACCGAGCTCCCCTTAATATCCACCACCTTCACCTCAATCGTGTTGTTGATGATGATGGATTCGCCTTCTTTGCGGACCAGATATAGCATGCGTCTTACCCCTCCACACACTCGGTGATGCGGTAACCTTGAGCATACAAAAGCGCGGTCAAATCACAAGTGCCAATGGCGGCATGGGCTTGGGCTTGCACCAAAGGCTTGGCCCGAAACGCCACACCAAGCCCCGCGCCAAGCAGCATGGGCAGGTCGTTGGCGCCGTCTCCTACCGCGAGCACTTGGGAAGCTAAAAGCCCATGTTCCTGCCGGTAATGTGTGAGCGCGCAGAGCTTGGCTTCCTTGTCCAAAATCGGTTCGGCCACCGTGCCGGTCAGCGTGCCTTGCTCAATGTTGAGTATGTTGGCTTCCTGCGTATCAAACCCGATGGCCGCCGCCACGCGCTCGGTAAAAAAGGTGAAGCCGCCCGAAACCAGCACGGCATGCGCACCATGCGCTTTCATGGTCTGCACCAGCGTCTTGGCACCCGGCATCAGGGTGATATGCGTGTCGTAACATTGCTGCAGCACGCGCTCCTCCAGCCCTTTTAGCATCGTCACGCGGGCGCGCAGCGCCTCTTTAAAATCCAGCTCGCCGCGCATGGCCTGTTCGGTAATCGCAGCGATCTTGGGCTTGATCCCGGCAAAATCCGCCAGCTCATCGATGCATTCCTGCTCGATCATGGTGGAGTCCATGTCGCTGATAATCAGTTTCTTTTTGCGATGTTCGGTCCGCTGCACCACCGCGTCAAACGGCACGTTGGCCAGCAGCTGCGCTGCCATCTCGCGCACTTCTTCCACCCCCAGCACCGCAAAGAAGATGTCGCAGGCGGCATCTGGCGCCAGCCAATCAATGTCTTCGACTATGCCGCCTTGATGCGCAATCATATCCACCATGCTGTCCACTTCTGCCTGGGTCAGCGGCGCCACCTCCGGGTGGCCCATCAGGGTCAGCACCTGCTGGTATTTTGGCGGGAAAGGGGTATAGTGATCACTCATGCGCACCGTATATATCCTTGGAGGGCCCACTGCCAGCGGAAAATCCGCCATGGCAGCGCGTGTAGCCCCAACCATAGCGGGAAGGGGGGGCGTTGTCATCCTCAATGCCGACCGCATGCAGCTCTATGCCGACCTGCCCACACTCACCGCCAGACCCACCGAGCCACCGCCAGAAGGTGTAGAATTCGCACTTTATGGCATTTTGGGGCCGAAGCAAACCTGCCACGTGGGAGAGTGGGTCGCGCGTGCGGTGGAATCCATCCACCAAGCCCACGCCGATGAAAAAACCGTGCTGATCACCGGCGGCACGGGTCTGTATATCAAAGCGTTGGTGGAAGGGCTTGCGCCTATCCCTGATACTGAAGAGGAGGTGCGCACGCGCCTGCAGGAAGAGCTGGCCGCCAAGGGTGCGGAGGTGTTGCGCGCAGAGCTTGAGGCAGAGGATCCGCAAAGTGCGAAAAATCTGGTACCAGGCGACACGCAACGCCTGCTGCGCGCGCTGGAGGTGCTGCGCGGGACTGGCAAAGGGCTTGCTTACTGGCATGAGCAGCCTAAGGAGCGCCCCCTGCCGGAGGTGGATTTTCAGGGCATTTGGCTGGATATAGCGCGCGAGCATCTTTATGCACGGTGCGACGAAAGGTTGCTTGCTATGTGGAAGAAAGGTGCGGCACGGGAGGTGTGGCAATTGCTCGTGCGCGGGGTAGCACTCACAGACCCGATTGCGCAGGCGCTAGGCTTTAAAGAGATTGCGGCGTTTTTATCCGGCAAGATTTCGGAAGAAGAGGCGACCATTCAGGCGCAAACCACCACGCGCCATTACGCCAAGCGCCAGGTCACCTTCTTCCGGCATCAATTGCCGCTTCTGATGCCAAGTAAGGGAGAGTGGCCCTTCACCACCCATTCAGGCCATCACGAAGCGCCATAATTGCTCTTTTCCCTGACGGATCCCAATCCGCGGGGTGGCGTGGTGCTCCGGAAGGGTGCGCGCGGGGTCTGCGCGGAAGAAGAGCGGCGCATCTGGCGTGGTCATATCCATGTTGTTCTGCGCTTTGCTCAGGCCAAAATGTCGGCAGAGCTTGCCCGGCCCGTTGGTCTGTTTTTCCTCCACCGCCTCCACCAAAACGCCCCGAAGGAGCACGGCGGCCGGAAACCCTTCCGCCTCGGTGACGACATTCAGGCAATAATACATCCCATAAATCAGATAGATATAGCTGTAACCCGCCGGACCAAACATCACCTCGGTGCGCTTGGTGCGCCCGCGTGCGGCGTGGCAGGCCGGGTCATTCTGCCCCACATACGCCTCGGTTTCGGTGATGATGCCGCGCCCCTTGCTGGCCACCACCAGCTCGGCGCCAAGCAACTCGCGCGCCACCTGCACCGTGGGTCGCTCAAAAAATGTCCGAGTAAGACGCTCCACCAGGAAGCTCCAGCGCTTAGGGCATGTTGAAATAGGCATCCACCGCGTCGGCCAACGCCCCTGCGAGCCGCGTCCGATAGTCCGGTGTGCGCAGCAGCTTCTCCTCATAGCGGTTCGACATATACCCAAGCTCCACCAACACCGAGGGAATATTCGCATCGGTCAGCACCTTAAACCCTGCCATGCGATGCGTGTTGCGCAGCAGCCTGGCTTCCTTCCCGAGCCGCTCCACAATCAAACCGGCAAAGCGGGAGGAATGGTGGGTGGTATCGTTTTGCACCAAATCAATCACCGCATGCTGCACGGCGTCGCTTTGCCCACGCAGATCCACATTGGGCAAAATATCGGCCTTATGGTCGGCGGCCTTCATTAATTTCGAGGCCTCAAATTGCGCCCGCCTGGCAGAAAGCGTATAGACCGAAAGCCCCCGCGTATTGGGGTTGGCATGCGCATCGGCGTGCAGGGAGATAAACAGATCCGCCCGGCCGCGCTGCGCTTTTTGCACCCGCTGCCCAAGGGCCACATACACATCGCTGCTACGCGTCATCACCACCTCATAGCGTCCCGTTTTGCGCAATATATCGGCAAAAAGCTTCGCGTAGCTAAGCGTGATGGTTTTTTCCTTCGTGCCTGAACGCGCAATCGCGCCCGGGTCCATCCCGCCATGGCCGGCATCAATCA
>JANQHP010000162.1 GCA_028282625.1 Rickettsiales bacterium
GCGCGTCCAGCAAGGCTTCCGCCACATGGGTAAACTCCACCAACGCGCTAAAGCCAAAGGCCCCACCCCCGCCTTTAATCGAGTGCGCGCAGCGGAAAATGGCGTTGAGCGCCTCAATATCCAGCATGGATTCATCCAGGCCGAGCAGCAGCTCCTCCATCTCGCCGAGCAATTCGTTACACTCGGCAATATAGGTTTCCTTAAACTGGTCCAGATCGCTCATCGATTGTTGTTGCCACTTCTATCCGTTACGTTACGCCACCACCTTGTTCACAATCGCCAGCAGCTTCTCCGGCTGGAAAGGCTTGACCAGCCACCCGGTTGCGCCGGCCTCCTTGCCTTCCATCTTGCGCCCGCCATCGCTTTCGGTCGTCAGCATCAAAATCGGCACCGTTTTATACGCATCCATGCCGCGCAGCGCCTTGATCAACTCAATCCCGTTCATATTAGGCATGTTCAAATCCGTGATAATCACATCCACCGGCTGCCCGCCCAGCACCTTGATTGCATCCTGGCCATCTTCGGCCTCCAACACCTCAAATCCGGCCCCTTTTAAGGTAAAGGCCACCATTTCACGCATGGTTTTTGAATCATCCACCGTCAGTGCTTTTTTGCTCATGAGGTTTTCCTCCATTCTTCCATCATCGATCCAAGCCCAATATCGGTCAACGCCTCACAGAGGGCCGCCGAAGGCTCCATAAGCTGGACTTTCTTTTGCGAATCTTCTGCCGCACGCGCCAGGCTGAGCAACATTTGCATGCCGGGCGTGGTCACCCGCTCCACCGCGCTTCCATCCAGCACCACCGTGTCCTGCCCTTGGCTCAGCGCCTCCTGCAGCAAGGTTTTGCACGCGCTAGTCGTGGCAATGTCCATTTTAGCCGGCAGGGTGGTCGCCTCCACCGCAGCAGCTGGTTTCGAAGCAGCAGACTTCCCCGCAGCCCCCTTTTTAGTACCACCCTTTTTCGTCGCTTTTGCCGCGGCCTTTTTGGCGGGAGGCTTTTTAGCACCCTTTGCTGTTTTATTTGAAGCAGCCATGTTGTCTATGCTCAACCTTTGTGTGTTTCACTCGTGTTTTCACTCGCGTCCCCACCTATTGCCGCCTATATGTCACCACTTCGCGCTTTCATAAGGCCCTGTGCCACCATACGTATTTTTTTGCAAAAGTAAACAACCTATAGTTTAGATATCTTCTCCTTATACACCTTTGCACCCATGGTAGCGTATCCACAAAAGCGCGTGGCTTTTTTTATCGATGCTCCGCCTGCAAAAGGCCAGGATCAGAACATACTGGCACACAAAAGAACAAGAAGTCCAGTATTTTATCATACGCGGGACGAAACACGCCCATTCGGAGATCACGCGTCGGGCTTCCCCCAGATATAGTGGAAAAACGCGCGCTGAAGCGCTGCATCTGGTGGCGCTTTTTCCGGCCAATAGAGATGGGCGCTAAGCTCCATCGCAAAATAGTCACACGTGCCCTGAAACGGGGGCAAAAACCCTTCGCTTAAACAAGGCGCCGCCCCGCAAGCGAGCACCGCACATTGCGTGCCTTTAAGTGCCCTTCCAAGCGGCTGATGGGTCGTAAGCAAGTCGGTAAACCGGTCAAAAAACTGCTTCATCACGCCGCTCATACTGTACCAATAGACCGGCGTCACAAAGAGCAAATGCGTGCTGCGCACCATCTCGCGCGCGATGGCATGAAACGCGTCCCCCTCCGGGTAGTCTTGCGTGTAGGAATAGGGCGCAATGGCGTGATCCGCCAGCGCGATAGAATCCGTAGGCACGCCCGCGATTTCGGCGTGGGAAAAAGCGCGCCAATCCACCCCCGTGAGCGTCGAAAGGGCCCGCATGCTGTTGCCGTTGCTGCGCGCGCTCCCAAAGAGGATTAGCACACGCTTTCCGTCCGGTGCCGCGTCTTGCATCCAACCCCCTCTTATCCGCGAGGCAGCAACGCACCCATGCCGCCGCGCATCAGGTTTTTCACGCCCATTTTCTTGACCTTTTTCATCATGCCCTGCATCTGCTTGAGCTGTTTCACCAGTCGGTTAAGCTCTTGCACGGTGGCGCCACTCCCCTTGGCAATGCGCCGCTTGCGTGAGGCATTGAGCAGGTCCGGCGCGCCTCGCTCTTCTTTCGTCATAGAGCCAATCATGGCAAGCTGCTTCTTCAGCGCCGTCTCATCCACCGGTGCATCGGCCAGCTGCTGCTTCATCTTGCCCATGCCGGGCAGCAAATTCATGACGCCACCCATGCCACCCATTTTTTCAATGGTACGAATTTGCGACGCCAGATCGTCAAAATCAAACCGCCCCTTTTGCAATTTTTTGGCCAGCTTCTTGGCCTCTTCCTCCTCCACCGCCTCGGTCGCCTTTTCCACCAGCGAGGCCACATCGCCCATACCCAGGATGCGCTCGGCGATCCGCGTGGGATGAAAAGGCTCAAACTCTTTATATGTCTCGCCCATCCCGGCAAACAGGATCGGACAACCCGTCACATGTTTCATGGAAAGTGCTGCCCCGCCGCGCCCATCGCCATCTAGCCGCGTCAGAATTAAGCCCGAGAGACTCTGCCCGCTCTTGGCAAGCGCGTCTTGAAAATGCGTGGCCGTCGTTACTGCGTCTTGCCCGGTCAGGGCGTCGGCCACCAAGAAAGTATCGGCAGGTTGGGTGATCCGGCTGACCTCCTGCAGCTCGGCCATCAACGCCTCATCGATCGAAAGCCGCCCGGCCGTATCCAGCAGCAACACGTCGTATCCTTCGGTACGCGAGGTTTGCAGCGCCCGTTTTGCAATCGCTTCCGGCCGTTGGCCTTCGACAATCGGCAGGGTCGCCACCCCGGTTTGCTCTCCCAGCACCGCCAGCTGCTTTTGCGCCGCCGGGCGGTAAATATCCAGCGACGCCATCAGCACTTTTTTGCCTTCCTTGTGCTGCAATCGCCATCCAAGCTTCCCGCAGCTGGTGGTTTTCCCCGAGCCCTGCAGCCCCGCCAGGAGGACCACCGAAGGGGCGGCTCCACGCAGCACCCATGGCGCCTGCTCTTTGCCGCCCAGCATCTCGGTCAGATGATCCTGCACGATCTTGATCACCATCTGCGCCGGCGATACGCTACGCACCACCTCCTCGCCCACGGCTTTTTCCTTGATCTGCGCGATGGCATCTTTGACCACCGGCAGCGCCACGTCTGCCTCCAGCAAAGCCACCCGCACCTCGCGCATCGCCTTGATCACGTCCTGCTCGGTGACCACCCCCTTCCCGCGCAATTGGGAGAAGGTCGAAGCCAGGCGCTCGCTTAAATGGCCAAACATACACACCTACACGTCGAAGAAAGAGGTTGGGCTTTCATGCCAGTAAGAAGACCCGTATCATCGGGTCACCGTGCCTAAAGCGACTCGGTATTCTTTTTTTCCTTGCCGGTAATATACTGCGCCACACGCTTGATCTTCTTGCGGTTGGCACGATAAATCACAAACCGACCCATCTTGGCCGTTTCCACCAATCCCGCGCTGCGCAGCTGTGCCAAATGGAAGGACATGGTGGTCGGAGGCACGTGGATTTCCTCGGCAATATCACCGGCAGACATCCCCTCCTCCTTGGAGAGCAGCAAAAGAAAAGCCTGCAGGCGCGCTTCTTGCGACAGCGCTCCAAGCGCCTGTAAAATCTTACTTTCTTTCATAAGCCTCTCCTTTTGCTACGGCAAAGGTCACCTGTTGTATACGCCCTTTACGTGCAAGGGTCAATCGATGCTTTTATACTTCCAGTAGCAAACGTTGTGGATCTTCCATCGCCTGTTTGATCCGCACGAGGAAGGTCACCGCCTCACGCCCATCAATAATCCGGTGGTCATAGGAAAGCGCGACATACATCATCGGGCGCGCCACAATGGACCCATCTTCGAGCACCACAGGCCGCTTGGTGATGTTGTGCAGCCCAAGGATCGCCGATTGCGGCGGGTTGATAATCGGGGTCGAAAGCATCGAGCCATACACGCCGCCATTGGTGATCGTAAACGTCCCGCCGGTCAGCTCCTGCATGCCAAGCTTGCCTTCGCGCGCCTTGGTCGCCAAATCCACAATGGTTTGCTCAATATTGGCAAAGCTGCGCGACGCGCAATCGCGCACCACCGGCACCACCAGCCCCTGCTCAGTACCCACGGCCACCCCAATATCCTGGTAGTGTTTGTAGACAATATCCTGCCCATCAATCTCCGCATTGACCGCCGGCAGTTCTTTGAGCGCCTGCACCGCCGCCTTCACAAAAAAGGACATAAAGCCAAGCTTGGCGCCATGCACCTTCTGAAATTCCTCCTTGTATGCACTGCGAAGCGCCATCACCTTGCTCATATCTATCTCGTTAAAGGTAGTGAGCATCGCCGCGGTATTTTGCGATTCCTTCAAACGCCGCGCGATTGTTTGCCGCAGCTTGGTCATGCGCACACGCTCTTCCCCGCGTGCCGGCGCATCGGAAGAGGAGGCAGCCCCTGCAGGCGTGCCACTTGTTGCGGCGGCCAGCACATCTCCTTTGGTGATGCGGCCATCTTTGCCCGAGCCTGCCATGCCTTCGGGGTTGATACCCGTTTCCTCCAGCAGCTTGCGCGCGGCCGGGCCTGCGCCCTCAGCACCCTTGGCAGCACCCTTGCTTGCACTTTGCGCCGTGGGCGCAGGAGCAGCCGGTGCCGCAGCAGGCGCGCTTTCTTGCGTGGCGGGTGCTTCTTGTGCCGGAGCCGTGCCGGCGGCCCCTTCTTTTAGCGTGCCAAGCAAGGTATCGACTTCCACCGTCTCGCCTTCCTGTTTGGCGATATTTTCCAGCGCGCCATCGGCAGGCGCGTTCACTTCCAGCGTGACTTTGTCGGTTTCAAGCTCCACCAGCAACTCGTCTTTGGCGACCGCTTCGCCTTCTTTTTTATACCATTTGGCAACGGTTGCCTCGCTAACGGACTCACCCAAAGGGGGGACTTTGATCTGGCTCATGGTGCTATGCTCCTGCCGGTTTTTAAAAATGCCTTTTGTTATCTAGACCTATTCTGCGTGAAGCGCAACCGCCTATCGTGATGGGGCGCCTCACCCGCATGTGACGTAGCGTTCCGATCCACGGCCACGCAAAGCGCTGGATTTTTGTCCCCACCCCGATTATGATGGCCCTTGAAAAACCCTTCCACCCTCGCAACAGATCGATCATATCCCCATGGCTGAAGACGCTGCCATTGCTGAAGAATCCAACGAAGCCGCCGCAGAAATGCCGGTGGCGGCGTCCGGAGAGCCGTTGGACCTGGAGGTCGTGCATGATATTCCTCTGCATGTTTCGGTCGTGCTCGGGAAAACCAAGCTTTCCATCGCAGAATTGCTGGCCCTTCAAACCGGTTCGGTCGTTGAGCTGGAGCGCAATATCGGTGAGCCGGTGGATGTCTATGTCAACAACCGGTTGGTCGCCAAGGGCGAAGTCGTGATTGTCGACAACCATATCGGGATCACCATGACCGAGATGATCAAGATCGAATAATGCGTTATATTACCGATATTTCCACCTTGCTTGGCATCGTGCTCGCCTTTGGCTTGGTGGCGCTTGCCGTGACGCTTGGCACCAGCGACCCGATGGGGTTTTTTGACCCCAAGTCGGTGCTGATTGTG
>JANQHP010000187.1 GCA_028282625.1 Rickettsiales bacterium
GTTCAGCCTCACGGCCGAGGGCGACGCAGGCTTCGGCGGCGGCTCGTCGTACTTCTTCTGCGAGACGCTCGAGGCGTTGCCGGGCGGCACGGCGAGCGGCACAAAAGGGCAAGACCCCGCTTAAGCGGCTCATTGTGGTGGATTTTTCGGCCGCGCTGCCTCAGCCCAAACGCACGCTGTTTCGTGTGCTCAAATGCCGCCAGATGGTGCGTATTGCCTATGATTCGCAGCATATTTTTGCGTATGAAACGCTTCTAACGCACGCGCCTTTGCAGGAGGTGCCTGCGCTGGACCCGCGCCACGACCTGGCCGTGCTGCAATATACCGGCGGGACCACGGGTACGCCTAAGGCGGCGATGCTGACCCACGCCAATATTTATAGCAATGTGATCCAGTGCGGGCGCTGGTTTGGTTCCGTGGAAGAAGGTGCAGAGCAGATGCTGGGTGTGTTGCCGTTTTTTCATGTGTTTGCGATGACAACCGTGATGCTGTTCTCGCTGCACAAGGCGGCTACGTTGATCATGCATCCGCGCTTTGTGCTCAAAGATGTGCTGCGCGCGATTGCCAAGAAAAAGCCGACGCTGATGCCTGGTGTGCCGACGATGTATGCCGCGCTTGCCCATGACAAGAAGGTGCAGCGTTATGATCTTTCGAGCCTCAAGGCGTGTATTAGCGGTGGCGCGCCGCTGCCTTTGGAGATTCGCCAGCGCTTTGAGCAGCTGACCGGTTGCCGGCTGGTGGAAGGGTATGGTTTAACGGAAGCCTCACCGGTGGTGTGTGCCAATCCGCTTGAGGGCGGGGTTACTGAAGGGACGGTGGGCTTTCCTTTGCCGGGGACGGAAGTGTGTATTGTGGACCAAAAGGAGCCAACGCGTGTGATGGGGCATGGGGAGATTGGTGAGCTTTGTGTGCGCGGGCCGCAAGTGATGGTGGGCTATTGGCAGCAGCCAGACGAAACGGCGGCCACCTTGCTCGAAGGTGGCTGGCTGCGTACCGGTGATATGGCAGAGCTGGCTCCAGATGGTACGGTGCGCATTGTGGACCGTATGAAAGAGATGATCATTGCGGGCGGGTATAATATTTATCCGCGCCAGGTGGAGGAGGTGATCTACCAGCATCCTGCCGTTGCGGAGGCGGCCGTGATTGGGGTGAAGCACGCTTACCGTGGGGAAGAGGTGAAATGTTTTGTGGTGGCCAAAAAGGGCCAGCATTTGGATGAAAAAACCCTGCTGGCTTTTCTGCAAGGCCGCCTCAGCGCTTATGCCATGCCCAAACATGTGGTTTTTCGTGACGCGCTCCCTAAGACGCTGATTGGCAAGATCGACAAAAAGGCGCTGACCTAGGGGTGGTTTTTGGGTGTGATAGAGCCAAAAGACACGCAACAGATGCGCCTGTGTTTTTTATGCACTTTAAGGTTGATTTTTCTCCTTCCTTTTCTTATTAACTATAAAGAGTGCTACTCTTAACCTGTTTGTTTCATGAGGTATTTTTATGGGTAAAAACTGTCTGATCGTCGATGATTCGCCTACGATGCGTAATATGCTCAAACTGCCAATGGAGCAGGAGGGGTTTGAGGTGGCGACCGCACAAGACGGTGAAAAAGCCTTCAAGCTTGCGCAGGGAAGTGCTTATGACCTCATTATTACCGATATCAATATGCCGAATATGGATGGGATTGAGTTGATTCGCGTGTTGCGCGATACCGATGAGCATAAATTTACCCCGATTCTGGTGGTGACCACCGAAGGGGGCCAAAACGCCAAGGAAGCGGGGAAATCGGCCGGGGCATCGGGTTGGATTGTGAAGCCGTTTAACCCAGAAACGCTGATCAAAGCGGTACGCAAGCTGACCGGCTAGCGCCTTTTGTTTCTTTTTTAAGCCGCATTTTACGCCGCAAAAAGCTGGGCATCCTCTTTAAAAGCCTTAAACTCCAGGGCGTTGTTGCTTGGGTCTAAGAAAAACATGGTTGCTTGTTCGCCCGGCTCGCCCTCAAAGCGAATATAGGGTGCGATGATAAACTCCATCTCGCCTGCTTGAAGGCGCGTAGCCAATGCCTGCCAGTCTTCCCAGGCCAGGACGATACCAAAATGCCGGACCGGCACGGATTTGCCATCGACTTCATTGGCGGCCGCGCGGTGTACTTCTTCGGGCTTAAGATGCAGGGAAAGCTGGTGGCCAAAAAAGTTGCAATCCACCCATTTTTCTGCCGTGCGTCCAAGGGTGCATCCAAGCGTGTGGGTATAAAAGTGCGTGGCTTTTTCGAGGTCATCCACGGCAATAGCCAGGTGAAAAGGGCGAGGCATGTGACCTCCTGCATATGGTTTAAACGGTCTGTACCATATATGATTCCACGCAAAAATGCAATCTGTGGCCTTGTGTTGTTATTTCTTGCGCTGGATCCCGCGGTGAAACCGGGGAATGACGGGTGAAGAAGAATATGCAAAGACAGGTGCAAACGATGCACACTCTGCTTGATTTCTTTTTGTAAGTCTGTATGCTCCGCCGGCGGATTTTCTGGTGCACGGATTGATGAAGTGCCAGATCTTCTTTTCCCCGCTTATGTGGGGGTGTAGCTCAGTTGGTTAGAGCGCCGGCCTGTCACGCCGGAGGTCGCGGGTTCAAGTCCCGTCACTCCCGCCATCCGCCTCCGCAAATTTTAGCTATGCTAAAATTTGCTGCGGCGAGATTGGCTTGCACATACGCAACCTCACACTCTACATTATCGAGGAACAAGAAGGAGGCGGATGCCTCGCCACAGTGAATCTTGTTGTTACATAGTGACAACAAACGAACGGCGGCGGGCCGGATACAAAAATGCACTATGTATATGTTCTATAGAGCTTATCAAAGCCCAAACATTTCTATACAGGTGAAACACTAGATTTAAAAAAGCGACTGCATGAACATAATGCAGGCAAATCTATTCACACCAATAAACACAAGCCTTGGAGGATATATTGCTACTTTGCTATGGAGAATATAACCAAGGCAAAAGCTTTTGAAGCATATCTGAAAACAGCCTCAGGAAGACGATTTCTATTACGACATTGTTGAATACTCCCCTCCGGGCGTGACACAATCACATGTCAAAAAGAGCGCGCATTCCGCGCGCGGTCACGCCGGAGGTCGCGGGTTCAAGTCCCGTCATTTGCCCTACCATTTACTCCGCCACTTCTACCGGGAGCATGACCCAGAAGGTGGTGCCTTCCTGGTTGCGGCTGTGGAAGCCGATTCGGCCGTCCATCAGTTCGACCAGGTTCCTGGAGATGGCAAGGCCAAGCCCGGTGCCGCCGAATTTCCGCGTGGTGGAGCCATCGGCCTGGGTAAATTTATCAAAGATATGCGGCTGTTTTTCTTCTGCGATGCCGATGCCTGTATCGGTGACGCTCAGGCGGATCCATGTGCTGTTTGCTGTGGTTCCTCTTGGGGGGTCGGTGGATTCGATCATCACCTGGACCTGCCCGGATTCGGTAAATTTGATGGCGTTGCCAATCAGGTTGAGCATCACCTGTCGGATACGCACCGAATCCCCGATAATGTGCTTAGGTGTGCCGGGCAGATAATGCAGCAATAGCAACAAGCCTTTTTTCTTGGCTTCCACCAGCAACAGGGCGATGACCTCCTCGGCGGTTTTTTCCAACGAGAAGCTGCGGCCTTCCAGCTCCATTTTGCCGGACTCGATCTTGGAGAAATCCAGAATATCGTTGATGATACCAAGCAAGGCATCGGCCGAAGAAAGCACCATCTGCGCGCGCTGTTTTTGTACATCGCTTAACGGTTCGCTTAGCATGATTTCGGTCATGCCGATAATGCCATTCATGGGTGTACGAATTTCATGGCTCATGCTGGCTAAAAACTCCGACTTCATCTGGCTGGCCGATTGTGCCATGCGACGGGCTTTGTTGAACGCCAGACTCACCAGGGTGCTGATATAGATCACCAGCAACAGCGCGGATAAAAAGAGGCCAATGGTAAAGAGGCGGATATCTTGCTGCACCAGCATTTGGTGCTTGGTGTAGTAATCGTGCAAGGTTTGGATATGTTCTACCACGCCATCATGGACGATGGTATCGATCAGCTGGTGGTCGCGTGCCAGATGCTTCAGGATGAGCCGGCTATGTTGCAAAAATCGCTCCAGCTTTTTTTGTTCCGGCGTAGCAAGGGTTGCAAGCTTTTGTTCAAGCCTATCTAGCCTGGTGTGTATGGCCTCAAACAAGGCATGGTCGCGGCTGGCATAAAGCAGCAGGAGGTCATCACTTGCCAACGCCACATCGTTGCGCAAGGCGCTCAGAGCGGTGCGACCCTCAAGCAGGGTGGCGAGCTCTTTGCCAAGCAGGGGCATGTAGCGAATGGAGTTGATCAAGACGGCGTGGTGCCTTTTATATTCTTCGAGCAGGGTATCTTCTTGACGTAGCAGGTCTTGGTAGCTTTCCAGCAGCGTGTGAATTTTTTGCTCCACCGCATGAAATGGCTCGCTGTTTATACGGAGCAAATTCAGCAACCCGATGCGATAGGATGTGAGTTGTTCGGGTTTAAGCGCTAAAATATCTTCCGCTAGGGTGTGAATTTCTTCGGAGGTGTAGGAGATGGGGTCATAATGGTTCATCAACCCGCTTTCGACCAGCAGGATATTTTCATGCTGTTTGGTGTGCAGCTGATCCAAGTGCCACAAATCGCTGCGCAAGTTGGCATGCACTTCGTCATCGATAATCGCTAGCTCATAGGCAAAAAAGCCGACACAAAAGAGAAGTAGCGTGAGGAGTGCACCGTGGAGGTAGGACTTTTTCATCGCAAGACACGGGCCTTAAGGGTTTTTCGGCTCAAGGATTTCTTCATATGTACCGCTTAGTGAGCGAAGAAATTCGCCAATGGCCTCTATTTCTTCCTTGCTTAAGTCACGCCCCAGCTGGTAGTCGGCCATAATTTGGATGGCCTCCTCCAGGGTCGCGGCACTTCCATCATGAAAATACGGAGGCGTTTCCGCCACATGGCGCAAGGAAGGTACGCGGAAAACGTGCTTATCCTCCTCCTTGCCTGTGACATGAAAACGGCCGAGATCCTTGTGGGTGATATCCCCCCGATCTTTGAAGTAATCTTTCACAATGCCGAATGTTTGAAACATATTACCCCCCAGATTAGCACCCTGGTGGCAGGAAGCACATCCATATTTCTTGAAGTAGAGATAGCCTTGCTTGGCCGTTTGGCTGATGGCGTCTTCTTCTCCTTTTAAATAACGGTCAAACGGGCTGTTGGGTGTGACCAGCGACCTTTCATAGGTGGCAATGGCGTCTTTCACCGCTTTTTCGGTGGGCGGGCTCCGGTAAATGCTAAAGAATGTTTCACGGTACTCGCTGTGTTGCCGCAGACGCTTGATCACCTCTTTCCACGTGATGCCCATCTCGTTTGCGTTGTGCAGCGGGCCATCGATTTGTGCCTCAAGACTATCGGCGCGGCCATCCCAGAACTGCATGAAATTCAGCCCGCTGTTAAAAACCGTGGGAATGTTAATGGGTTCGGCGATGCCACTGACGCCGGGTATGGAAAAAGCCATGCCAGGGGCGGCGCCATGGTTTTCAATCGCGTGGCACGAGGCGCAAGAAAGGGTGCGATCATGGGAAAGGAGTGTATCGTGGAAGAGCGCTTTGCCAAGGGCTACTTTCTTCGGGTCCAGATTCGGTGCAGGAGGGATGGGTTTAACCGGCTCATTGCGCAGTTGCGCCTGCAAGGGGGCAGTGCATACCATGCTTAGCAGGCATAGGAGGGTTACCATGCGGTATACAAAAGAGGCCATACGCGTTCCCCTTAAACGTACGGAGTGAATTCAACCAGGACATGCATATGCACGCCTTGATGCATAGTAGTGGTTGTTTTTTCTTCTGTAAACGGAAAGGATAGGAGATGGTGGGGTTGTGGACTCGGTTTTTAGGAGGCCAGTTTTTTTACAAGGCCAGTTTTTTAGGAGGATGGTGTATCACTAGAACTTAGACATAGCCCGCCTACGCTTTGCTACGGCGCGGCACTTCGTTTCGCACGCTACCCCGCGGTTCGCTCCGCTCGCCGCGCTGTAGCTACATTTTTGGCCTCCGGCCAAAAATTAGCGAAAGCGGGTGGTGCCGCAACCAGGACTTGAACCCGGAACCTACTGATTACAAATCAGTTGCTCTACCAATTGAGCTATTGCGGCATCGCATAACGCGCTAAAAAGCAAGCGGACTCCCTTTTAGCGTGCCCACGGCGGTGAGACAAGTCCCTATTTTCATTCTGGTGCCTATTTTGATCCTTGTTTTTGCCGCCAAATAAGGATGGATATTTACCCTGAAGTGAGTATAGTTTGGGATTGGTATGCTGCGCTTCTTTTTTAAGGGGTCTTAGGAAAGAAGGCAGGGGTTTTTTTCCAAAGCAAAAGAGGTAGCATGGCTGAAGACGATGTAAAAGAAGCCGAAGAAGGTGCCCAGTCCGACGAGGAAGGTGAAGAGGGTGAGGAAGGTGGTGCGCCCAAGAAAAAGAAGAAGCTGCTGCTGATTGTGGGCGTGGTGGTGGTGCTCGGTGCGATTGCCGGTGGTTTGTTTGCCTCCGGGATGCTCTCGGGTGGCGGAGAGGAAGAGGCCGAGGTGGACCCCAATACGGTGCCTCAGATTGTCTATTACGACATGAAGGAGTTCCTGGTGAATCTGAACAATCCCGGCAGGCAGGTGACGTTTCTGAAAATGACGGTCACGCTGGAACTGCCTAATCTTGCTTCCAGGGCGGAGGTGGAATCCAAAACGCCGCGCATACGGGATAGTTTTCAGGTCTATCTGCGTGAGTTGCGCAACAGTGACCTGCAAGGTTCGGCGGGGCTGCAGCGTCTAAGGGAAGAGCTGTTGCTGCGGATCAACAAAATTATTACGCCGCACAAGGTCAATGATATCTTGTTTAAGGAAATTATTGTGCAGTAAGCAAAAAGTGACAAGCGGCTTGCAAAGGACGCATCACGGGTGAGGGCAAACAAAAGAGGTAGCGCGTAGCGACATGGCAGAAGAGGGTGCAGATGCGATGAGTGAAGAGGATATGGCTGCCGCGATGGAAGCCATGGGCGAGGAGTCGGCCGGGCAGGACGAGGCGATGAGCGAAGACGCGATGGCTGCGGCCATGGGCGCGGACGGGGAAACGCTTTCGCAGGATGAGATTGATAATCTACTTGGCTTTGGCGGTGGTGCAGAACTGGCGACCACGGGTGTGCAGGCGCTTTTGGATCACTCGCAGGAGAATTATGAACGCCTGCCGATGCTGGAGGTGGTGTTTGACCGCTTTGTGCGTTCGCTTTCGACCAGCTTGCGTAATTTGACCGGGGAGAATGTGGAGGTCAATATTGACTCCATTACCTCGCTGCGTTTTGAAGATTACATGAACTCCATCCCTTTGCCGGCATTGCTCGGCATTTTTCAGGCGATTGAGTGGGAGAATTTTGGTCTGATTACGGTGGATAGCGCCTTAACCTATTCCATGGTGGATATTTTGCTCGGCGGTGGGCGTGCGGCGCGTCCGATTCGTATTGAAGGGCGGCCTTTTACGACGATTGAGCAGGATATCATCAAGAATTTGTGCCGGAGCATGCTTGAGGAAATGAGCAACGCGTTTAACCCGCTCACACCCGCGACCTTCCGGATGGACCGGCTGGAGACCAACCCGCGCTTTGCCACCATTACGCGCCCTTCCAATGCGGTGGTGCTGGTGAGTTTGCGCATTGATATGGAGGATCGTGGTGGCATTGCGCATATCATGATTCCTTATGTGACGCTCGAGCCGATCAAGGAATTGCTTACACAAATGTTTTCGGGGGAGTCTTTCGGTAGTGATATTTCCTGGGAGGAGCATTTAAGCGAGGAGGTGCGTAATACGGTGGTGGAAGTGGAGGCGGTGCTTGCGCCTAAAACAATTACGCTTAAGGAGCTTGCACAACTGCGTGAGGGGGATACGCTGATGATGCACAACACGCCTTCAGACGATCTGGATATTTTGTGCAAAGACATTAAGTTGATTTCCGGGAAGCTGGGCGCTTCAGAAAAGAATCTGGCTATTGCGGTCTCGGGCCTTTTTTCCAAGGGGATCAGCAAGATTTTATAGCCTATGCCTGGATTGATCTTAGAAGGCGTGATTGCCGTATTGTTGCTGCTGACCGTGGGCTATTGCTGGCGGCTGAGCCGTCGTATTAGCCAGATCCATGAAGGGCGGCAGGAGTTTCAGCGCTTTTTGGGCGATTTCAACACCGCGATCAATCGCGCGGAAAACACCATCCACGAGCTCAAGCATTTGGGCGGCGAGGTGGACGAGTCGCTGCGAGAACATATTGATAAGGCGCGCTTTCTTTCCAATGACCTTTCCTTTTTGATGGACAAGGGCGAGCATGTGGCCGATACGCTGGAGCGGTATATCAGCGGGTCGCGCGTGCTGCAGAATCAGGCGGCGGCGCGGTTGCCGGCAGCCGGCACGCAGGCGCCAAGTGCTAAGCCGGACGCTTCGCCTAAACCGGCGGCTTCTATTGCGGCGGCGCAGAAAAACGCGCAGACGGCTGCACCTTCGGCTTCCCAGGCAACGAACCAGGCAGCTCCTGCGAAGGCGCCACCAAAAGCGGCACAAAAACCTGCCATGCAGGCTTCAGTACGGGCGGGTAAACCAGCGCAACCCCATGCCAAGCAACCCAGCCAAACCAAGACGATG
>JANQHP010000016.1 GCA_028282625.1 Rickettsiales bacterium
AAATCCGGCGGCGGTGCGGAAGGCTTGCCCATAAAGCAGCTTCGCGCCCCATTCCTCGGTGAAGTTGGCGACGATACCGGCACGGGGCGAATAATCGCCTTTCAGGTTCTGCGGCTCATTATACTGGAAGCCGCCGATTAATTTCAGCCAGTCCAGCACTTGGTATTCCACCTGCGCATACATCCCCATGCGCCATAAATCAAAGGACGTTTCATTGGGCTCATCCCGCAAGGTGGAGCCTGCGGCCTGCTCAAAAACACCCCCAATAATCGTGGTAACATCTTCGTTAAAATGGTAGGTGGTGTTGGCTTCAATCAGATAGCCCACGCTAGGGAAGCTGTCGTCAAAATCGGGAATCGTCCACTCCGCGCCGTTATAGGTGAAGTTGACACTGCCTTCCCAGTCATCACTGAATGCGTGCGTATAGCCAAGATCGACAAATTGATGGTTGATGTTACTGGTGCGGGAGAGCCGAAGCGTATCCACGCCCGCCACACTAAAGGAGCGCGGCGAGGCATAGCTTGGGAACGAGTTGGAAAGCAGCATGTTCAACTCAAAGCCTTTATAGCTTGCCTCTATCACACCTTGATAGGCGGAAATATGGTTTTCAAGCGTGGCTGGTGTGGAGCTGAAATTCAGCAGTCCACGGCTCCAGCCATCTTCTTTGAGCACGCTCAGTGAGCCGTTGACCGATAGTTCCTTGTTCAGAAAATCCCGGCCTCCAGTCGCGGTAATTTGCCGGTAATTATAGCCGCCAAAGGTGGTTTTGACCTCGATATCGTCGCGGTCTTCGGTGACAATATTCACCACACCGGTAAAGGCGTTGGTGCCATACAAGACCGAGCCCGGGCCGCGGATAATCTCAATCTGCTTGATCATATCCAGCGGAAAAGCACGAAAAATATCCACATGCAAACCGCCAACCGTGGAATCCCTGAGCGGACGTCCGTTGATCAGCAACAACACGTGGTCGTTTGTATCCGTAAACGCCCCGGCGCGCAGTGAAACGGCGTTGTAGGGAAAGGAGGTACCACGGAAAAAAATCATATTCGTGGTGCGGTTGAGCACATCCACCAGGTTTTTGCCGCCGAATTTGCGGATATCATCCTTGGTTACCAGCGTGATAATCGCACCCGCATTATAAATGGGCTCGTCTCTTTTAGAGGCCACACTCACGTTGGTTTTGGCGAGATCGGTAATGTCCATATCCAGCAGTGCGTCCAGCTCGGGGTCTTCCGATATGGAAAGAGAGGGATCCGCCTGCGCCGCAGGAGAACCCAGCATCATCGCCGCACCAAGAACTGCCAGGGCGGCCAAGCGAGGCTTGGATGGCTTGCCGACCAAAGCATTGATAGAGAAGTGTTTTTTAGTATACGCAGATTTGTGGCCTGAGTGAAACATAGCATCCCCTTCACAACAAACCCTCGTCTAAAGAGTCTTTATCAAAGATGATGCATGCCTACAACTAAAAGTTTATTCAAATGCGTCGAAAATTTTCTTAAGTTGTATAGCCCCCGCCAGAAGGCCTCGCTGTTTTTGCTTAAAAATCAGCCGATTGTGAAGCATTGCTCTGGCATGACTTTCTGACCGCGCTTCCGCACAAACGCTACACAAGAAAGAGGAAAGAAAGAGGAAGCAGTTTGTTAGCCAAGCGCCTGTTTTAACGCCTGATTCACCGCTTGTGGATTAGCCTGGCCTTTGGAAGCTTTCATCACCTGGCCCACAAAAAAGCCGAACAGCTTCTCCTTGCCCGCACGATATTCTTCCGCCTTATCCGGGTGTGCTGCCAGCACCTCGGCAATCAGCGCCTCAATCGCGCTTGCGTCACTCACCTGCCGCCAGCCCTTGGCCTCAATAATCGCATCCGCGCTTTGCCCCTGATGGGCTTCCTCGCACATCACATCCAGCACATCCTTGGCAATTTTGCCCGAGATCGTGCCATCGGCGATACGGTCTAACAACCCGCCAAGCTGCTTGGCTGCCACCGGGCTCTGCTCCACGTCCAGCCCCATACGATTCAGCCGCCCAAATAGCTCCGCACTGATCCAGCTAGCCGCCTGCTTGGCATCGCGCCCGGCCGCCACCTCCTCAAAAAAGGCCGCAATCTCCTTATCGGCCGAAAGCACCTCGGCATCGTAGGCCGAAAGCCCCATCTGCTCCTGATAGCGCGCTTTCTTCGCATCGGGCAACTCGGGCAGTTCGGCGCGCAGCTGCTCGACCAACGCCGGCTCAATCACCAGAGGCAAAAGGTCCGGATCGGGGAAATAGCGGTAATCATGCGCGTTTTCCTTGGTCCGCATCACCCTTGTTTCGCCGGTGCCTGTATCAAAAAGCCGGGTCGCCTGCTCAATCATCCCGCCGCCCTCAACCACCTCAATCTGACGCCGCGCTTCATGCTCAATCGCGGCCACCACATTGCGGATGGAGTTTAAGTTCTTGATCTCGTTACGAATGCCAAGCGCCTCACCTGGACGACGCACCGAAATATTGGCGTCGCAACGCATGGAGCCTTTTTCCATATCGCCATCACAACTGCCCACATAGCGCAGAATGGTCCGCAATTTCTTTAAATATTGCCCCGCCTCTTCGGCCGAACGCAAATCCGGCATGGAAACAATCTCCATCAGCCCAATCCCCGCACGGTTCAAGTCAATAAAAGAGCTTTCCGGACGCTGGTCGTGCATCGATTTGCCCGCATCCTGCTCCAGGTGGATACGCTCAATGCCAATCGCACGCTCCTGCCCCCCTTCTGTCTGGATATGCAGGGTCCCAGGCCCCACAATCGGGTCGGTAAATTGCGAAATCTGGTAGCCTTGCGGCAGATCGGCATAAAAATAGTTCTTGCGATCAAACACGCTGCGCAGATGAATCACCGCATCCAACGCCAGCCCGGTGCGGATGGTTTGCTCCACACACACCCGATTGGGCACCGGCAACATACCCGGAAAGCCCGCATCCACGGGCGAAACCTGCGTGTTGGGCTCGGCGCCAAAGTCGGTCGCCGCCGCCGAAAACACCTTGCTCTTGGAGGTAATTTGCGCGTGCACTTCCAGCCCAATCACCACTTCCCACAGCCCGGTATTGCCCTCTATCATGTTGGTCTGCTCTGCCATCTTGCCCCCTTATTCACCCCTAAACTGGGCGGCTTGCTCCAGCGCCAGGCCCACATCCAGAACCGTTTGCTCGTCCAGTGCCTTGCCAATAACCTGCAGGCCAAGCGGCAGCTTTTCCTGGCTCAAGCCTGCTGGCACCGAGATCGCAGGCAGCCCGGCAAGGCTTGCTGGCACGGTAAATACATCGTTCATATACATATGCAGCGGATCCTGCTCCTTCCCCAAGGCAAAGGCCGGGCCAGGCGTGGTCGGCGTCAGCAACGCGTCCACCTGCTCAAAGGCCTGCGCAAAATCCTGCGTAATCCGGCGACGCACCTGCTGCGCCTTACGGTAATAGGCATCGTAATAACCCGCTGAAAGCACATAGGTACCAATGAAAATACGCCTCCGCACCTCCGGACCAAACCCTTCGGCGCGCGTCTTGGCATAGAGCGCGTCCAGCGACTCAAACGGCCCTTCTGCGCGATGGCCAAAGCGGATGCCATCGTAACGCGCCAAATTCGCACTTGCCTCTGCCGGCGCCAGCACATAATAGGCCGGCAAGGCAGCAGACGTATGGGGCAGCGACACTTCCACAATCTCGGCGCCGGCTTCTTTGAGCCAGGCGGCACCCTGCTCCCACAGCGCCTTGATCTCTGAAGGCATGCCGTCAATCTGATATTCCTGAGGGATGCCAATCCGCTTGCCCCGCACATCCGGCGTAAGCGCGGTGTGCCACGAGGGCATGGGCGCGTCACTGGAGGTGGCATCTTTAGGGTCATGCCCCGCCATCGCCTGCAGCAGAAGCGCACAATCTTCCACGGTTTTTGCCATCGGGCCTGGCTGATCCAGCGAGCTGGCAAAGGCGATCACCCCAAAACGCGAGCAACGCCCGTAAGTGGGCTTGAGCCCCGTGATGCCGCAAAAGGCCGCGGGCTGACGGATGGAACCGCCCGTATCCGTACCGAGCGCGCCCGCGCATAGATGCGCGGCCACGGCCGCGGCCGAACCGCCCGAGGACCCGCCAGGCACCAGCTTTGCGTCGCTGCCTTCTTGTTGCCACGGGTTGAGCACTGGGCCGAAATAGCTGTGCTCGTTGGAAGAGCCCATCGCAAATTCATCCAGATTGGCCTTGCCCAGCATGACCGCGCCCTGGCGCTCCAATCGCGCCACCACCGTGGAAGAATAATGCGGCACAAAATGCTCCAGCATGCGGGAGGCCGCCGTAGTGCGCACCCCTTGCGTGCAGAACAAATCCTTGATCGCAAGCGGCACCCCTTCCAGCATCCCCGCCTCGCCCTTGGCAAATTTCGCATCCGCCTGCTTGGCCTGTGCAAGCGCGGTTTCTGGCGTCATCGTGATGTAAGCGTTTAGCGCCTTTTTTTCCTCCGCCTGCGCAAGGTAGGCTTGCGTTAATTCCTCTGCGCTATAGTGCTTTTTTTGAAGATGCGCGCAAATCTTAGCAAGGGTCAACTGGTGCAAGGCATCGGCCATGGGCTACTACTCCACCACCCTGGGCACGACATAGCAGCCAAACTCGGCCTGCGGCGCGCCCGCCAACAGTGCCTCCTGGCACTGGCCTTCCTCCACCACATCCTCACGCAGGCGCAATTGGTGTTCCCCCACCCCGGTCATGGGCTCCACATCGGTGGTATCCACCTCCTGCAGATGCTCGACCCAACCGAGTATGGGCGAAAGATCGGCGGCCACTTGCTCGGGCTCATCCACCGCAATGCGCGCCAGATGCGCGATATGGGCGGCCTGTTTGGCATCAATCGACATCATGCTTCCTTTCATGTTTCATACGCAGCATAAACACGCAGACCGGACTTTTCATGCAAGCGCCCCATCTAAAAAGAGGCCTTCTTGTGCCTGCGCACACTTGCGTGCCTGCCCCTTATGATCCAGTGTTGTTGTCTAGCTTTTTTGCCCGATCAGGGCAAGCATAAAGTCGCGTGCTAGGGCAGCAACACAGGTGTGCCTTCTACCTAAGACCCGGAGGGCGCCTGCACCTGTTTTGGGCGGTAGTGATGCTGCAAATAGACACGTATGGCCGCCACTGCCGCCGGGGTAACGCCAGCGATACGCCCCGCCTGGCCGAGCGTGGCAGGGCGCACCCGCTCAAGGCTTTCCCGCACTTCGTTCGAAAGCG